>CAZCUQ010000048.1:0-12880 GCA_964501705.1 uncultured Ruminococcus sp.
TTATATTTCTTTCGACTCTTTTTGCTCTATTTTCGGCGGGTTGCACAAAACATTTTTGTATTTTAATCATTTTTCGCATTACGATTCAAAAACGCCAGTACGAAAACAGCGGGAGAATTCCAATAGATGGTTATTTCATTCAGAGAATAGCAGCCGACATCGTCTGCATAGCATTTCATCGGCGGAGTACCCTCAGGGACAAGAATTTTTGCGTCGGCGTCTGCGGGATTTCGGTTCGCACCTCCGCTTATCATCCCCGGAATACATTCCTCTATTCCGTCCGCATATGCGGGCCGAAGATGAGGATGATTGCAGCGGAATTCTCCGTTTCCTGTAACATAGCTGTATCCTACGGCGTTTACTCCCAAAAGATAATGAAGCTGCGCGGCGGCGTATTCACTGTACCTGTCTGTCCCCGAAAGACAGTCGCTTACCGCGAAGATCATTCCGCGGATCATAAGCTGCATATTGCTTCCCCATCCGTAGCTTTCTTTGTCCATGGAACATCCGTAGCCGCATTTGTCAGCGTCTTTTTTAAAACGTTCCGCACTTTCGTGAAAGACTTTCTCAAATCGATCTCTGAGTTCACTGTCAGTTTCGCGTTCACAGAGAAGATACGACAAAGCGCCCAGTCCCCCGGTTTCGGAATATCCCATGCAATGAAGAGGAAAATCCCTGTCGAGAGCTTCTTTCATTTTTTCATGATATTTCACATTTCCCGTCGCTCCGTACATTTCGGCATATGCCCAGAACCTGTTTGAATCATCGTTTCGCTGTCCGTAGCTTCCCGTATTGCAGCCTTCCGGATTATAAAATCCGACAAATCCGGGATTATCCGTAATATATTTGCATGACCTTTCGGCGGCGCTTAAAAGCTTCTCGGAAAAATCGGGATCGAATTGTTTGTAAATTCCCGATGCAAGAGCGCATACGGCGGTAAAATCTGCGGCAGCCATTGATGAAACGGGAAAAATGTAAAGCTGCTCCTTGTCGTCCTCCGGCATTACAAACGGAGCGTGACGCTGAGTGGTGACCTTATGATAAACGGCACCGTCGGCGCGCTGCATCTTTAAAAGCCACAACAGCTCATATTTACATTCGGAAAGAATATCCGGCATATCGCTTTCGGGAATATTCGGATTTATTTTGCCGAACGCTTCGGGAAACATCTTGTATGCATATAAAAGATGCGCGGCAGCTGTCGCCGCAGGAGTAACATACCGCCCGTAATCTCCCGCGTCATGCCACCCTCCAGAAACGTCTTTTTTTGCATTTTTGTCTTCCCACAAAGCAGCGGCTGACGAATGACATTTTTTATGAGTGTACTTTCCCGCATATTTTTCCTCAAGCTCCGTTCCGCAGCGAAGAAAATAAAACGCTTTCACTGTGTCGCAAAAAACCTTTTCATAAACATTTTCTCCTATCTCAAAAATCGCTGAGCGTTCTTTTCCCGAAAAAGCTCTGTATCTGCCGACTTTCCCGAATTCCGAAAAATCCGCTGTGTAAATATCGTCTCCCGAATTCGGATCGAGTCCGAAATGCACGGTTTTTCCCTTATATACGCAGTTATCGTTTTCATCGGCGATGTAAAAATCCTCCGACGGGAAATTCAATACCGCTGTCTTTTTGCCGTTCGGACAGTATCCCGCCTGATCCACAAAAATATTGAACGGACATTTTTCGAGCGTAATATTCTCCCTGTTAAAATATGTATTGTCCATACTTTATCTCCTTTTTGATTTTTAATAAGTATAACATCTATGCGGCGGGTTTAATATAACAATTCAACGGAAAAACCGTAAAAACCTATTTTTACTGAAAGCCGCCGGATCTGTGAACCGAAAAGAGGAAAATAAAAAAACACTCTTAATGGCTGACAGCCGCGATAAAAGACTTATGCTGCCGTTTCCGCTTATGGAAAACGGCGTAAACCCGATAAACAGCGCAGAAGATTCTTTTATATTGACAGGCAGGATAAATCCGAATCCGAGGACTTGTCTGTAAATCCGTTTAAGAAGTTCGGATATGGTACAAAAAAGTTTTCCTGTCCGCTTTACAAATTTCACCTGATAGAATCACTTGTTAAACAGATATTCTTTCAGCTTTTCTACATATACTGTTCCGACTTCGCTGAGAATCGTATTTTTTCTTTTAATGTACCCGATATCCATGACGCTGCTTTCATCCGCAATGGGAACGGCGGTATAATCCGAACCGTTGAGGCTTCCGCAGATTATTCCCGAACAGAATGTATAGCCGTTCAGACCCTTCATCAGGTTAAGCATTGTAGAGCGATCCGAGGCTTTTATTACCCTTGCGTAATCGGCAGTTCCGAAAATTTCCTCCGCAAAATAAAAAGAGCTTTTATCTCCCTGTTCAAATGTCAGACAAGGATAACTTTCCAAATCGGAAAAGGAAATGCTTTCACGGCTGGCAAGAGGATTTCCCTTCCACAGATAGACATAAACACCGCAGTCGATAAGATGATGAAATTCAAGATTATTGGCGTGGAGTATCTTTTTTATTATCTGTCTGTTGAAATCGCTGAGGTACAGTATTCCTATTTCGCTCCTCAGAGTGCCGACATCCTCAATTACCTCGGAGGTCTTTGTTTCTCTGACCGCAAATTCGTATTCATATGTATCAAAGACTTTTACCGTATCGACAAAGGCTTTTACGGCAAAGGAGTAGTGCTGAGCGGATATTCCGAATTTTTTCTTTACCTTGCCGCCTGTGTATTTCTCTCTCAAGGTTTCATACTGCTGATAGACCTGTCTCGCGTAGGATAGAAATTCCATACCGTCAGCGGTCAGGGAAACACCTCTGCCGCTACGGTTGAATACGGTTATTCCGATCTCTCTTTCAAGTTCCTTTACAGCACTTGTAAGCGAGGGCTGAGCGATATAAAGCTGTTCGGCGGCTTTGTTCATTGAACCCGTTTCCGAAATAACAATTATATAGTTAAGCTGCTGCAGCGTCATATTAAATCATACCTCCGTTTCGCTATGTTTTCAGAGTCTTCTGTTATTCTGATGATATTAATCGGCTTCCTCAAAAACCGGCGCCGGTCGAGGATGAAGACAACGCAATGCGGCAAAAAATTTTTTCAGCAGGCGTGCGCCGGTTTCCGGGGAAGTCTAATGTATTTATTTTAGCATTTTTTTATGACTTTGTCAATGAACAATTCCATAGTCTGCGAAAATCGATTATCGAAAAACAGCAGCGATCCCCGCCGCGCCTATCAGTATATTCTATAGATATGTAATAACCTGTCCTGGCAGGATGTGTGTACGTTTTTCGGATATATATTTCTTTAAGTTTACGAAAATTTAACAAATCCAAGCGTGATTTGTGATATCATTAATGATGATATGTCTATAAAAAATGAAAGGAACGATATGGTTTGGGTTTTTTTTCAAATGTTGATGTCCCCGTTCTTATCGCGTTTCTTATATACCTCGCGGTAATGCTGGGAATAGGCTTCTACTTCTCCAACAAATCAAAGAAAATGAGTGACTATTTCCTCGCGGGAAGAAAACTCGGTTCGTGGGTCACGGCAATGTCCGCACAGGCTTCGGATATGAGCGGCTGGCTGCTTATGGGACTTCCGGGAGCGGCTTACGCAACAGGTCTCGGAAACTACTGGATAGCCATCGGACTTGCCATAGGAACTATCTTAAACTGGGCGTTTGTCGCAAAGCCTCTCAGAAGATTTACGGAGGTGTGCGGCGACTCGATAACAATACCTCAGTACCTTCAGAACCGCTTCAAGGCGGACAGCCCGCTCATCAGAGTGGTATGTGCGCTCGTTATATTCATATTCTTCCTGGTGTACACGACCTCCGCTTTCGTTTCGGGCGGAAAACTCTTTCAGGTGGTATTCAATATCGACCCCGCCAACGAGACATACAGACAAGCGGCTGTCGTTATTTCCGCCCTTATAATCATTATTTACACATTCATGGGCGGATTCAGCGCCGTGGCATGGACGGATTTCATTCAGGGACTGCTAATGTTCATAACCATTGTCGCTCTCCCCATAGCGCTTGTAAGCTCTACGCCGAATTTCTCGCTTGATATGCTTGACAATACCGCAAAGATCGTTGAAGAAGGCGCCGATTCGAGCGGATATATGTCCATGACCTCAAATATGAGCGGCGTGGATATCATCAGCAATCTCGCATGGGCGTTCGGATATTTCGGTATGCCTCACATTCTCGTGAGATTCATGGCGATAAAGGACACAAAAAGCGTGAAAAAATCCGCTGTGATAGCAATAGTATGGGTGCTTATCTCGCTTTCGGCGGCGGTTCTCGTGGGCGTTCTCGGAAGAACATACCTTGATTCTCAGGGAATTACCCTTGCGTCATCGGATCAGGAGCTTATCTTCATAAAGACGGTCAAAATGCTCTTTCCGTCTTTCCTCGGAGGAATATTCCTCTCGGCAGTTCTTGCTTCGATAATGAGTACGGCGGACAGTCAGCTTCTTGTAACGGCTTCTGCTGTGGTAAACGACTTTTACAAGGTCATAGTAAAAAAAGAAGCTTCGGAAAAAAAGCTTATGTGGATAAGCCGTATTTCAGTTATCGTTATTTCCGTTATCGCCTGCATACTTGCCCTTAACCCGAACGATTCCATTATGGGAATAGTATCAAACGCATGGGCAGGCTTCGGAGCGGCGTTCGGTCCCGCGATACTCTTCTCGCTTTACTGGAAGAGGCTTACTCTAAAGGGAACAGCGGCGGGAATCATCGGCGGCGCGGCTACCGTTCTTCTCTGGGAATATATACTCCCCGCGGGAATAACGGGCGGTCTTTACTCCATAATCCCCGGCTGTATAGTTTCGGTGCTTTTAACGGTGATCGTCTCGCTTATCGACAAGGAGCCGTCAAAGGAAATAACCGATATGTTTGAAAAAGCAAAATCAGAATGAAAAACAGGCGGAGGAACATAACTATCCTTCGCCTTACAAATTTATCGTCATGAAAAAAAATCTTTCTTTTTTAATGATACTTATTTCCGGCTGTCTTTGGGGTACTCTGGGATTATTCGTAAGACGGCTGAACGAATACAATGTGAATTCAATGAGCGTTGTTTTTCTCCGCGCTGTTCTCACAAGCGCGTTTCTTTTCGTGATAACCGTTATGCGAAACCCCTCCGAACTGAAAATAAAACCGAAGGATATATGGATATTTGCGGGTCTGGGAGTCGCAAGCATAGTATTTTTCAATTACTGCTATTTCAGTGCTGTTTCGGTAATGTCTCTTTCCGCAGCGGCTGTTCTTCTTTATACATCGCCGATATTCGTAATGATAATGTCCGCACTGTTTTTCAAAGAAAAGCTCACGCGGAGAAAAATCGTATCTGTTCTCGTATCGTTCGCGGGAATTGTCTTTGTTACGGGAGTTACAGGTTCGGGAACAAGAGTCTCCGCAGAGGGGATACTTTTAGGAATAGGCTCCGCATTCGGATATGCCCTTTACAGCATATTTACACGGGCGGCTATAAACCGCGGATACAGTTCTCTTACGATAACGATGTGGGCTTTTTTGTTTGCCGCGGCTTTCTCGGTTTTTTCGGCGGATCTTGAAGCCTGTACGGAAATGTTCCGCATTTCACCCGTAATGATACCGTATACTCTCGCATTTTCGCTGATCGCCTCAGTGCTTCCGTATATTTTGTATTCGGAGGGACTAAAAGCTGCCGAAAACGGAAAAGCCGCTGTCATCGCCTCGATAGAGCCTGTAACGGCGACATTATACGGAATAATATTCTATAAGGAAATTCCCTCGTTATTTACGGTTTTGGGGATAGTCCTCGTTCTTGCGGGTATCGTCATAAGCAGTACGGAGAATACGGAAAAAATCACTTCTCAATAAGAATGTTAAGGTCAGTGAGAGCATCTATTCCGTCCACTACTCCCGAACAGGAATACTGCCACATTTGATAGTCGTATGTAAACTGTGTTTTTTCACAGTATTCCGCGAGCCAGAGGCCGTAATCGGAAAGCTCTCCCATATCATACCGAAACAGCGCGGTATTGACGTTTGAATAATACATGGCGTCGTACCCCGCGCTTTTTATCCTGTCACAGAACGACTTACAGCACACTGTTTGAATATCTCCCGTCATATTGTCGGTGCGGGCGGGATCCTCGTCTGTGGGGAATTCCCAGTCAAACACTATCGGGAGAGTCAGCTCCGCGCCGCTTTCTTCTATGATATTCAGAATAAAATCGGCTTCCTCGGCAGCTTCATCTTCGTTCAGCGCCTGTGAGAAGAAATACGCTCCCGTATCGATCCCCGCCGAAGAAGCTCCCTCGATATTACGGCGGAAATATTTGTCCTCTGCCATAACGCCCGATTCGTAGCCGCGATATCCCGCACGGATAAAAGCGAATTCTACTCCGTCGGCAGCCGCCTTTTCCCAGTCGATGATTCCCTGATAAGAGGAAACGTCTATTCCGAAGCGGCTTATTTTTTTGCCGCTTTCGTTGTAAAGAGCCTTTCTTTTTTTATCGGATATCTCCAAAAGTTCCATATTGTAATCATTTTTTTCCGCGCCCTCGATATCGGGATATTCAACCCTTGTATCTCCGTTATCGTATATGTAAACGACATTATAGGAGGACGTTTCCTCCGCTTTTTTACGAAGAGCTTCCGCCTCGGTTCTCAAATCCTCGGCTGTTTTTTCCGCGTCGGAAAGCTTTTCGGACAGCTCGCCGTTTGTTTTTGTAAGAATCTGATTTTCGGCAAGATACGAATCCGCCTTTTCGGACAGATCAAAGTTCAGATGGATCACGACCGCCGCCGCGGCAATCAGAATCACGCACATTGCCGAAAGGATAATGCACGGCGCAAGGAGAGAATTTTTTTTCATACTTATAATCCGCCTTTCCGCGAAAGGCACAAATCGGGTTATGAAAAGTACTTTCGCAAAGTATCTGAATGTGATATAACAGAGGTCTGATATAAGTGCAGCACCAATGGACAGAGCTATGATTGATGTGAACGACATTGACGGAAAATACGGTTTTGCGGTATACATCGAAAAAAAATCGGATAATACGGGCAAACATATCGGAAACAATCTGACGGAAGAACGGATCGCTGCATTAATAGGAATACTCCTTTTCAAGCTCTCCCGCGAGAATATCGTCCAAGGTCGTTTTTAAAATTCACCAAAATTTGATTGGATTTCCTTACACAGGAATATTTTTTTTCGCCCCGAAATATAATTAATCGGGGTGATTTTATGTTTTTTTCGCTTATCGACGCCGTTTTAAACGGTCTTTTATTATTTGCGCTTCATATTGAATCCTCATCCGCCTTTCCGAAGCCTCTGTCCTCCGAGGAAGAAGAACAGGCTTTCAGGGAAATGGCTAATGGCAGCATGGAAGCGCGGAACAAGCTAATCGAACATAATATGCGGCTTGTCGCTCATGTGGTGAGAAAATATTACAGCGGCAACTATGCCGATGAGGAGGATCTTATTTCAATAGGAACGATAGGTCTTATCAAGGCGGTTTCCTCCTACAGCCCCGAAAAAAATATCCGATTCGCAACTTATGCCGCAAAATGTATCCAGAACGAAGTTCTTATGCACTTTCGCTCCCGAAAAAAGACCGCTCTCGATGTTTTCATGGACGACCCGATCGACACCGACAAAGACGGCAACACCATGACCCTCATGGATATAATCACAGTAGACGATAAAATCGTGGAAACCATCGATTCAAGGATAAAAACAAGCAATCTTTACGAATTCGTGGACACTGTCCTCGACAAAAGAGAAGCGGAAATAATCAAGGCAAGATACGGCCTCTACGGGAAAAAGCCTCTCACTCAAAGAGAAGTTGCCAAGAAGCTGAACATTTCCCGCTCCTATGTTTCCCGCATTGAAAAGAAAGCACTGTCTAAGCTAAAACAAAAATATGAGAACACAAAGCTTCTTTAATTAACTTCCTCGAAAACCGGCATATTTCAAGTGAAAATGAACCACGCAAGCACAACAGCCGTCACGCAGAGCATTATATGTATCACGGCAAATCTCGTAACAACTTGCGTATCCGACCAGTCCCCGTTCTTGCGGAAATGATCATGAACTGGCGTGCGGATATCCTTCATAAAATTCTTCGTCTTGAAAATGCGCAGCACAAGAAGCTTCACAAGACCTGCTCCGCCATCGACAAAGAAGATAAGCCCGAACAAAAAATACATCAGCGGAATATGCGTCTTGAGGGTCATTATACCGATGAAAAGCCCCATAGCCCTCGATCCGGCGTCTCCCATGAGAAGAAGGCTCGGAGACGCGTTGAAGAGAAGATATCCGAGAAGAACAGCGGCAAATAACAGGCACATAGTCACTTCATCATAATCTCCTGTCATAAATAATATCCCCGCGAGAGCCGTCATTGTCACTGCGGCAAGCGTTCCCGAAAGTCCGTCAACGCCGTCGGTGCAGTTTGTAACATTTATCGATACCCACAAGAAGAACACCGCTGCAAGAACATATAACACGGGCGGAAGTGTGAGAGACGCTCCTCCGAAGAAATATATGGTATATTCCCCGTCAAAGTTGCAGTAGGTGACGACGGCAATGACGCAGATACACAGATCGAGAAGTCCTTTTTTAAGTTCTCCCCACGGTATCTTTGACATATCGTCAAGATATCCCGTCAGCATGGCTGAAATCAGAAGCGCGTAAATTATTATGTATTCTGGCTTTATCGGGACAAAAATCAGCGATACCGCCGTGTACACAATAACAAAAACAACTCCGCCGCCGCGGGGTTTTCCTTTTGAAAGACCGCCGTTTACCGCATATTTTCTTCCCTGATCCTTCGGCAGCGTAAGAAGCGCTTTTTTCAGCGCAAAAGCCGTTGCGAAAAAAGCGGCGAGTATACCTGCCAGAAGAGTCAGGACATTCTGACATTTCAGATAATCGATAAGCATTTTATAATCTCCTTATTCTCATTGTTTTTTACAATAGCAGTATATCACAAAACGCACCGCAAATCAATACCTTTTATGTCGAACATTGAATTTTTTACATAACGGTATACTCAAGGTTTTCCCATTTAAGCTTATCTCCCGTATCCGTGCCGTCGGGAAGAAGCGCGGGCGCTGCCTGCATTTTATCTTCTTCAGCAGTGTCTGCACACGTTAAAAACGCGTAATCTCAGTCAGTTCGCGATACTCCGGAAAAGTAACGGTCCATTTCAGTTTTCCTCCGGTTTTTCACTTTCTCCGTCGTTCAAAAGAGCGCGGGATATCCATTTTCCGCCGACTTTTTCGCGCATGGCGTAGTATCCTTTCCCGATACAGAGAGCGTCCGCAACGGTTTCATCGGCAAAGAGAATTTCTCCCACGCTGCATATTACCGCGTCGGAATCCGTGTGTCCCTCCCCGCCGCATAAGAATTCCCATGTTTCGTCATCGTTATGAGTAACGAGCTTGCACGGCCTCTCCTTTGACGCAATGTGAGAACAGCAGAACGCCAGCGCAAAGGAAACGTTTTCGGATATTTTCATTTTCATCAGAGTCCTTTTATGAAAAATGTACAATAAAATTGCCGTATGGTTAAATTATAGCATATAATCTCTTGAATTTCAAGTGATTTTGTATTAAATGTATAATTTTATTATCCGAATGTGAACGTTTACAAAATAATCTGCAGTATTTCTTTGTCAAACAAATGACAAAGTGTAATAAATTCAAAAGTAAAATTTGTGCAAAATGACTATTTTTTATTGTTTTTTTATAAAAACCATTGACAAATAAGAAAAACCGTTGTATATTATTATAAGAGATTACGAAAACGTTTAAAAATATCTCGGCGTTTTTCGGTATATTGGAATACGGAGGATAGGCGGATGGTTTCAATAAAGGATATCGCTTCTGCCTGCAAAGTATCCATAGCAACGGTAAGCAAAGCGTTAAACAATCACAGGGATGTGAGCGAGGCAACAAGAACGCTCGTTCAGAAAAAAGCCAAGGAAATGGGATATCTCCCTAATTCACAGGCAAGAGCGCTGAAAACCAACCGTACATATAATCTCGGCGTCCTCTTTGCGGAAAAATCGCGGAGCGGACTTAAGCAGGACTATTTTGCATCTATTCTTGACAGCTTTAAAAGAGAAGCGGACAGCATGGGTTATGACATTACTTTCATCAGCGGAAATGTCGCGTCTTCAAAGATGACGTTTCTCGAACACTGTATGTACAGAAGCGTGGACGGGGTTCTTCTCGCGTGCGCGGATGATTACAGCGATGAGAGAGTGACCGAGCTTATCGAAAGCCCCGTGCCGCTTGTTTCCGTTGACTATGTCCCGAAAAAAGGCTGCGCCGTTATCTCCGACAATTATAACGGAATGAAAAAGCTTGTAAATTACGCGCTTGATATGGGACATACAAAAATCGCTTATATTTGCGGCGATGATTCATTTGTCACGGAGGAACGTTTAAGGAGCTTCCGCGATACTGTGAGGAGCCGAAATATAGATGTCGGTGAGAGGTTTATACACCGGGGTGTCTACCATGATCCGGAGAAAACGGAGCTAATCGTGAAAAGTCTTCTGTCCGCGCCGATGTCGGACAGACCGACCTGTATTTTTGTTCCCGATGATTTTGCAGCTTTGGGAGCATACAATGCAGCCGAGGAGCTTGGATTGTCAGTTCCGGATGACATATCCATTGCCGGATTCGACGGGATCACGCTGTCGGAAATCCTCAGACCCGGACTCACAACGATCAGGCAGGATACTGAGTCGCTGGGAGCGAGGGCGGCGGATAAGCTTATCGCACTGATAAAGAATGAGATCCCTGATGGGAGCAGTGTCGAGATTATCGGCACGAAGCTCGTTGAAAGAGGGTCGATTTCAAGGCTTCACCTGTAGAAAAGGCTTATTATATTTCTAAAGGGAAATATAATATATTTTAAGGAGGAAAATTAAATGAAGAATTTACAGAAAAAGCTTGCTGTTATCGCAGCTGTTGCAATGGTTGGCACAATGCTCGCAGGCTGCGGCGACACAACATCGGATTCAACCGGCGACAATACAACTGCCGCTGCTGCGGACAATGATACAGCTGCCGCTGAGGGCGATGGCGAAGAAACAACTGCCGCTGAGGGCGACAGCGAAGAAACAACTGCCGCTGAGGCTGAACCCGTTTCCGATGTAACGGATGAGGATGACGTTCTTACCATTCTTACATGGGAATCAAATACCGATGTACAGGCTCAGAAGACATTCTTCTGCGAGAAGACAGGCATTTCCGAGGATAAGATCAATATCGTTACCTGCGGCGCTGACGGTACAGCGGGTCGTGACGGCATCAAGCAGTATATGAACGGCTCCGAGGACGCGGACCTCTTCACAATGGACGCTGACTGGACTCCTCTGTACATCAATGATACATCGCTTACTGTTCCTTACTCCGAAATTGGTCTTACCAAGGATGATTTCCCCGATGCTTACGCTTATACTCTCTCCTACGGCACAAATGAAGCGGGTATCTTTACGGCTGCGTCTTTCCAGGCTGCTCCCGGAGGATTTGTATATCGTTCCGATCTCGCTAAGGAATATCTCGGAGTTGAGACAGTAGAGGCTATGCAGGAAAAGGTTAAGGATTGGGATACATTCAAGGCTACTGCTGCCGAGCTTTATACCGCTTCGGGCGACAAGACTTCCATTACCGCTACGACAGGCGGTCTCTGGCAGGTATTCCAGTGCTACAGAACGACAGCATGGGTTACGGACGGCAAGTTCCAGATGGATACCGCTGAAGATTTCTATGATATGATCAAGGAATATGTTGACAACAAGTGGTGCGCGGATGTTCCTCAGTGGGATGCTGCATGGTATGCCGCTGTTCAGGACGGAACGGCTCTCGGCGATTTTGTTCCCACATGGGGTCTTACAGCTTCTTCCGGTTCTATCCTTTCCAACTTTGCAGGCGGTGCTGAATCCGCTGATAACCTTGCTATCTGCCAGGGACCAGCGGATTGGAACTGGGGCGGTACATACTATGGTGTATCCACAAGATGCAACACAAAGGCTACTGCTAAGCTTTGGATCGAAACATTCTGCCAGAATCAGGAAACAATGAAGGAGTACGCTCTTCAGGTCGGTGACTTCGTAAACAGCAAGAGCGTTATGAAGTCCATCATCGATGAGCAGTCCAACTCCAATCCTCTTCTCGGCGGTCAGGATCAGTTCGCTATCCTTTATGATGTAGCCGATGGAATCGATTATGAGGGCAAGGTTTCCAGATATGATTCCGAGTGCAAGACTGCATTCAACGATTCCGTTTCCAAGCTCCTCAAGGGTGAGGTTGCCGATAAGGAAGCAGCTATAGACGATTGCAAGAAGGCTGTTGCGGCCGCTTGCCCCGATGTAGTTGTTGAATAATTTTGACATAATTAAGATAACATTTGATTAAACTGCAATATCGCTTATGGGCGTAAAAACCCATAAGCGTGTATTGTGGTTTTTTAAAAGGAAAAGAAATATTTGAAAGGGTGTGTATTATGCAGCTTGCACCGCCAAAAAAGCATAAGACGATAAGCTACGCGAAGTACGGTTATCTGTTTATTTTGCCGTTCTTCCTTACGTATGCTTTCTTTATGATCTATCCGCTTCTTAATACCATTGTACTGAGCTTTAAGGGTAACGGCTCTACCGCCAATGAATGGGTAGGACTTCAGAATTACATCCATATTTTTGCGGGAGACAGCGCAAGCAAGTACAGCGCGGGATCTACCGTTCACGAGGAATTCTGGCGTGATTTCGGAAACACGCTTATACTTTGGTTCGGAAACTTCTTCGTTCAGATCATTTTATCTCTGCTTCTTGCTGTATGGTTTTCCGACAACGTTA
>CAZCUQ010000049.1:0-12879 GCA_964501705.1 uncultured Ruminococcus sp.
ATCGATATGGGCGGACGCTATTTCTACATAAACGACGGCGATACCGTGTGGAATCCCGGCTGGTCACCCGTAAAAACCGAGCTTGATTCTTACGAATGCCGTCACGGTATGGGCTACACCGTTATCACAGGAAAGAAAAACTCTCTTAAAGCCGAGGTCACATTCTTCGTTCCCCAAAACTATGCGGGCGAGGTTCAGCAGGTTGTTCTGACAAACGAGGGAAATACCGAAAAGTCATTCTCTCTCTTCTCTTTCGAGGAATGGTGTCTCTGGGACGCTCAGGACGACTGCACAAACTTCCAGCGCAACTTCTCCACGGGACGCGTTGAGGTCGTTGGTTCCACCATATATCATAAGACCGAATACAGAGACAGACGCGATCACTTTGCTTTCTATACCGTAAATGATTCGATCGACGGTTATGACACAGACAGAGATTCCTTTATCGGTCTATATAACGGATTTAACAATCCTCAGGCTGTTATGGCGGATAAGGCAACTAACTCTTTTGCGGACGGCTGGTCCCCCATTGCTTCTCATTACAAGAAGATAACTCTCGCGGCGGGAGAATCAAAGACGCTCATATTTATTCTCGGCTATGTTGAAATGCCCGCCGATAAGAAATTTGAGGCTGACGGCGTTACCATCAACAAGGAAAAAGCTCTTGCAATGATGGAAATGTACAATACTCCCGAAAAGGTCGCTGCGGGTCTTGCGGAGCTTAAAGCTTCGTGGGAAAAGCTTCTCGGCGTTATCAGTGCGGATACGCCCGATGAAAAAGTCAACCGCATGGTAAATATTTGGAATCAGTACCAGTGCATGGTTACATTTAATCTTTCACGCTCCGCTTCTTACTTTGAAAGCGGCATAGGCAGGGGCATGGGCTTTAGAGATTCCAATCAGGATATCCTGGGCTTTGTTCATCAAATCCCCGACAGAGCAAGAGAACGTATCATTGACATTGCTTCGACTCAGCTTCCCGACGGCGGATGCTATCATCAGTATCAGCCTCTTACCAAAAAAGGAAACTCCGATATCGGCGGTGATTTCTCCGATGATCCGCTGTGGATGATCCTTTCCGTTTCCGCTTATATTAAGGAAACGGGCGACTGGTCCATCCTTGACGAGATGGTTCCCTATGACAATGATATGAGCAAGGCGCAGACCATGCTTGAACATCTCAAGGTATCGTTCTACAGAATCCTTAATAACCTCGGTCCTCACGGACTTCCTCTTGCAATGCGCGCCGACTGGAACGACTGCATAAATCTTTCCTGCTACTCCGACACGCCCGGCGAGAGCTTCCAGACTTACACAAACCCGAAATTTGCGGCGGAGGGCGGATATTCCAAGGTAGCCGAATCTGTTATGGTTGCCACTCTTTTTACCTATACAGGTCCTAATTTCGTTGAAATTCTCAGGCACAAGGGTCTTGACGATGAGGCTGAAAAAGCTCAGGCTGAAATAGATAAGATGAAGAAAAGCGTCATGGAATCCGCTTTTGACGGAGACTGGTTCATCCGCGCATATGATTCCACAGGCGCAAAAATGGGTTCAAAGGAATGTGAAGAGGGCAAGATATTCATCGAACCTCAGGGCTTTGCGGTAATGTCCGAAATAGGCAAGGACGTTGGCGCCGATATCAAGACTCTTAACTCCATCGACAAGTATCTTAATACAAAGTACGGTCTTGTTCTCAATAATCCCGCTTACTCAAAGTATTATATACAGTACGGCGAGATCTCCACATATCCCGGAGGATATAAAGAAAACGCGGGTATTTTTACTCACAACAACGCATGGATAATCTGTGCGGAGGCTTACGCGGGCAGAGGAAACAAGGCGTTTGAATATTATTCCAAGATCGCTCCCTCATTTAACGAGGATATCTCCGATCTCCACAAGACCGAACCTTACGTTTACGGTCAGATGATCGCGGGCAAGGACGCAAGCCGTTTCGGTGAAGGCAAAAATTCATGGCTCACGGGAACAGCCGCGTGGAATTTCGTCGCAATTTCTCAGTATATTCTCGGTATTGCGGCGGACTTTGACGGACTCAGAATTTCTCCCTCAATCCCCGACAGCTGGGACGGATTCAAGGTAACGAGAAAGTTCAGAGGTGCAACGTTCAATATCAATATCCAAAATCCCGACCATGTTGAAAGCGGAATCAAATCCATCACGGTTGACGGAAAACCGATCGAAGGAAACGTTATCAAGGATATTACGGACGGCGTACATGAAATAGTTGCTGTAATGGGCTAAAACTTAATAAGCAAATCAAAACCGCGGCAGTATCGACTGCTGCGGTTTTTGTACTGTATAAATCTATCGTTTTCGTTATGTCACATTTTGTCAGGACAGTCGATCTTTAGCATGGACAGAACATTTTCAAGCACTGTTTTTACTGCCGTAACAAGCATAAGTCTTGCCTGAAGAATCCCCTTTTCCTCGCCGATTATATGGCATTTATCATAAAACTTATGGAAAAGCGCCGCAAGCTCCGTGAGATAATGCGTAAGCTTTGACGGGTCATATTCCTTTGCGGCGGAATTCACAGTGTTCGGCAAAACGGCAAGCTTTCTTATAAGCTCAATTTCCTCGGGGGCTTTTAGATTTTCGAGAACCGTTCTGTCGCCGAAATCCGCAAATATTCCGTTCGATTTCATGTTTCTTATAATCGAACATATCCTTGCGTGAGCGTACTGAACGTAATAGACAGGATTCTGAGAGGTCTGCTCTATCGCAAGGTCGAGATCGAATTCAAATTGAGAATTCGCCTCGCGGAGATTGAAGAAAAATCTTGCCGCGTCAATTGGAATTTCATCAAGCAAAGTGACAAGAGAAATTGCCTTGCCCGAACGTTTCGACTGCTTGACGGGATTTCCGTCCTTATCAATGAGGCTTACCATCTGCATGATAACCATATCAAGGCGGTTTTCGTTGATACCGAGAGCTTTCATCGCGGCTTTCATTCTGGGAATATATCCGTGATGGTCAGCTCCCAGAATATCTATCGCTATGTCGAAGTTTCTTTCCGCAAGCTTGTTGTAGTGATACGCTATATCGGGAACAAAATACGTAGGAATACCGTTATCACGAATAAGAACTCTGTCCTTGTCATCACCGAGTTCCGTTGACCTGAACCAAAGCGCTCCGTCCTGTTCATAGGTATACCCGCTTTTCTTTAATCTTTCAATTATCTTATCGACCGAGCCGTTGTTATGAAGCGTGCTTTCATGGAACCAACTGTCATAAATTATTCTGTACTTTTCAAGATCCCGTTCAAGCCCTTTGATATTCAGCGGGAGAGCATAATCGACAAGCGCCGCTCTTCTTTCCTCTTCGGTCGAATTTACATATTTGTCACCATTAATATCGGTGAATTTCTTTGCGTGAGCAATAATATCCGCTCCGAGATAAACATCCTCCGGCATGGGAAAACGTTCTGTATCCTCAAAAACAGCCTGACACAGTTTATCGTCATCGTCAAAGGAACTTAAATACTCTCTGTTTTCGGGATCGTTTAACTGCATATAGCGAAGCTCTAAGGATTTGCCGAATTTATTTACCTGATTGCCCGCGTCATTTATATAGAATTCTCTGCAGACATTGTATCCCGCAGCTTCAAGAACCGATGACAGACAATCGCCGATAGCTCCGCCTCTTGCGTTACCTATGTGCATCGGTCCCGTGGGATTTGCCGAAACAAATTCGACAAGGACTTTCTTTTTCTGTCCGAAATCGGTTCCGCCGTAAAGAGAATTCTCTGTGAGAACGTCGGAAACAACATTTCCAAACCATTTCTGTGAAAGAAAAAAATTTATAAATCCCGGTCCCGCGATCTCAACCTTTTCAAAAGACGTATTTTCAAGAGAAATTCTTTCAGCGATACTTTCAGCGATTTTCCTCGGATTCGACCTGAACACCTTTGCACAGGCAAGAGCGGCGTTTGCGGCGAAATCTCCGTGAGAAACATCCGCGGGAATTTCCACTGTCCATTTGGGAAGCGCTGATTTGTCGATTTCATTTTCCTCCGCAAGCTCGGACAAAGCTTTTCCGATGATTTCGTAAAGCTCGTCCGAAGCGGATTTTACAGGATTTATCATTATTATTACTCCTTTAATTTTTTCTTTCGGTCACGTTAATATATACCTCGTTTTCCGAAACGAGAGTTGAATTCACATCGACCGTATATTTAAAATAAAGCTTTCCGCCCATATCACCAAGTTTATTATCGATCTTATCGGCGTATATCCCAATCATGAGACTTCCGTAGGGAGTGTCATAATATGCGTGATGCTTCTTGTCCTTTTCAATGATGAGCTTGGAGCAGAGTTTTCCTTTCCTTATAAGAGAAGCATAGTTTTCTCCTATGCATGAGATTATCGTATGTGAACCTTCAAAGCCTGTAGCTTCGGTCTCATCGTACTCAACCTCAAAGCCTCCGCTTTTTTTCTGGTATACTCCCTCAGTGACAAGCTCTATTTCAGACTTGTCGCCCTCGGAAAGCTGAACGCTTTTAAGCTCAATGATAACGTTCTTTTTAAATTCCTTTTCTTCCATGAATTAATCCTTTCGGGAATTATCAGCGGTTTTTCCGATATTAATCATTTCTTCTGTCGAAACGTATCTTATCTCCCCTCTCAAATCATTTCCGATAAAGAGTCCCGCGTTTTCCTCAAACATTTCCTTGCTGTCGGAGCAATAAAAAAGATTATTTCCGTTTTCTTCCTTGTCCGAAAGCATATTTTTCCCCGTGAGAACGCTCTGTGCGTATTTTGCCGCCTCCGCGCCCGAAGAAATGAGCTTAACGTCCTCTCCCATATATTCCGAAATCGCTTCGGTGAAAAGCGGATAATGAGTACAGCCCAGAATGAGCGTATCAACATTTTCTTTTTTAACCTTTGAAAGATATCTTTTAACCATTTCCTTTACGACCGGATCATCCTTTGACGTTATCCCGTTTTCGGCCATCGGAACAAATAACGGGCAGGAATTGCCTATTACCGCACATTCTTGATGTATAGCCCTGATAGCCTTTCCGTACGCTCCCGATTTAATGGTAGCCGGAGTTCCGATAACGCCTATTCTGTTATTTGACGTTGCGGCGCAGGCAGCCTGTGCCGCAGGGATAACCACCCCTGAAAAAGGGACACCTTTTATTTCCTTTTTTCCGCCCATTATCGAAGAAACCGTTCCGCAGGCGGAAATGACAAGCTTTACATTATGCGCCAGAATAAAATCGATATCCTGTGCGGCGTAAGTTTCTATTATTTCGCGGCTTCTTGTACCGTAGGGGATTCTTGCCGTGTCACCGAAATAAACGATATCCTCATGCGGGAGAAGAGCGTTTATTTCCTTGACGCAGGTAAGTCCGCCTATGCCCGAATCAAAGATTCCGATTGACTGATTGTTCATTAACATATCCACCTTAATAATTATTTTTGTCCATAGCAAGGGAAATGAGCCTGTCCAAAAGCTCGGAAAATGAAATTCCCATGTCGTTCATAAGCTTCGGATACATACTTATCTGAGTAAATCCCGGAAGCGTGTTTATTTCATTAAGTATAACGGTATTGTCGTCCTTAAGAAAGAAATCAACTCTTGAAAGTCCGCTGCAATTAAGCGCAAGAAATGCTTTTACGGCAGTTTCGCGGATTTCCTTCGCGCTTTCATCGGAAATATCGGCGGGTATGGATAGTCCCGATGTGCCGAGTATGTACTTTGCGTCATAGTCATAAAAATCGTTGCAGGAAATTATTTCGCCGGGACGTGAAGCAAAGGGATTATCCTTGCCGAGAACGGCACATTCTATTTCTCTTCCCTTTATAAATTCCTCGCAGATTACCTTATTGTCGTGCGAGAACGCAAGCTTTACGGCGTCTTTAAGTTCTTCCGCGTCCCCTGCCTTGTTTACTCCGACGGAAGAGCCTCCGGAACATGGCTTTACAAAGATAGGATAACCGAGATTTTCTCCTATTTCGGAGCATATCTTATCAATCTTTCCGAGTTCAAAATCGTGGATCACCCTGTATTTTGCTGTATTAATGCCGTTTTGGTCGAGAATCATATGCGTGAACGATTTATCCATGCAGCAAGCAGAAGCGGCACAGCCGCACCCGACATACGGTATCCGAGCCATTTCAAGAAGTCCCTGCAAAGTACCGTCCTCGCCGAATTTTCCGTGGAGTGCGGGGAAAACAACGTCAACCTTGACAAAATCAATATTATCGCCGTCGATCTTGGCTATTCCCTTATAAAGAGTATCCGGAAGAATTCCGCAGGGAACACAGTCAGGATTCTTTTCCCACTCCCCCGACGAAAGGTTGATAAGATCTCCGGGATAATAGAGCCATCTGCCCTTTTTGGTTATTCCTATGGGCATGACGCTGTATTTTTCCTTATTGAGATTCTGAATAATATTTGCTGCCGAAATAAGAGATATTTCATGCTCGCTCGAAACGCCTCCGAAAATTACGGCAACCTTGATTTTTGACATTTGAGATCATTCCTTTTTATTTATTGCAGCTTGTTTGCTGCTTTAATATTTAGTCAACGACATCGGAAACCGAATCACAAATCAGTCAAAAGCTTGCTTTACGGTTTTTACACAAACTGACAGAACCGATTTCAACGGCGTTTACTATAATTATACTATAGAAAAAATATAATATTACTTTTATTATAGCACATAATAAAAACTATTGCAACAGATTTTTCTGAATTTCCGCAAAATATTATTATTTTGTCCATATTACACTGATTCTTTTAATCACGGTGTAAAACACAGGCTTTTTTCATTCTGCAATATTCAAAATCGGCTGCGAACAAAATGTCCGCAGCCGATCTGTTTTGTATGTTATCTCTTCCGTTATTTGAGGCTTGGATTAAACGCATAGAAGTTTTTCGCGTCAAGCTTTTCTTGAACAAGACGCTGCGCTTCGCCGAATCTTTGGAAATGAACGATCTCACGCGCACGCAGGAAACGTATAGCGTCCTTAACATCGGGATCATCGGCAAGATACAGAATATTATCGTAAGTTACGCGAGCTTTCTGTTCTGCCGCCATATCTTCCTGCAAATCAGCAAGAACATCTCCCGTAGACTGAAAAGTTTGTGCGGAAAACGGAGTTCCCGAAGCGGCAATAGGATATATTCCCGTAGTGTGATCTACGAAATATGTGTCAAATCCGCTTCGTTTTATCTCTTCGGCAGAAAGGTTTCTCGTTAGAGAGTAAACTATTGCGGAAATCATTTCCACATGGTTTAATTCTTCTGTTCACGCATGATATCAGTAATACAATTCCCGCTGCCGTCCTCGTTTTCCAACATCTAAGCACATAAATCAGCGGTCTGAAAGGCGGCTTCCGAAGCGGAGCAGATATACGCTCCATGGATATTTGTTCCGCTTCAAAAGAGCTTTTCCATATTCTTTTTGAAATTTCGGGTTAAAATTGCGCCAAGGAATATTGACAATATCACGGGAAAAATTTTATAAAACTATTGACATTCTTGTTGTTTTGTCGTATTATTAATATGTAACTTTATGCTTTGAAAGGAACGTGATAAGGGTTGGAGAATAAGCTGAGGCTTTACGGCTTTAATAACTTGACTAAAACTCTCAGTTTCAATATTTACGATATCTGCTACGCTAAAAGTCAGAGAGAACAGCAGGATTACATTAAATATATAAACGAACAGTATAATTCGGAAAGACTTACAAATATCCTCTGCGAGGTTACCTCCATGATAGGCGCTCATGTGCTGAATATTTCCAAACAGGACTATGAACCGCAGGGAGCATCGGTCACTCTGCTTATTTCGGAGGAACATCTCCCGAACGAAAATATAGATAAATCATGCAATATGAGAGTGGCTCATGAGGAAGAAACACCCGTTGTCAAAAAAACCGACCTTGCGGGTCATCTCGATAAAAGTCATCTGACGGTGCATACCTATCCCGAATTTCACCCGTCCAATTCCGTGACGACTTTCCGCGTTGATATAGACGTTTCCACCTGCGGACAGATAACTCCGCTTAAATGTCTCGACTATCTTATCGGGAGCTTTGATTCCGATATTATCACCATAGATTACAGAGTAAGAGGCTTTACACGCGATGCAAACGGAAAAAAATTGTTTATCGATCACGATATCGCGTCCATTCAGGATTATATCGCAAAGGAAACAATGGACAAGTACGACGCTATCGATGTGAATGTATATCAATCCAATATTTTCCACACCAAAATGATAATCAAGGAGATCGTTTTGCAGAATTATCTCTTCAATACCGATACCTACGAGCTTGCGCCAAAACGCCGTCTCGAAATAAACGACCTTATCAGGCGCGAAATGCTTGAGATCTACCACGGTATGAATATTTTCTGACGAAAAATGTATATTTTATTGTTAAATGGTATTTCTTCTTTTGCCGCACAGATATTACGGGAGCTGATGTAAATGGCTTTATCGCAAAATGACGCGCCTATCTATGACGCGCTTTTAAAATACAGAGACGAAAGAATAGTTCCTTTTGACGTTCCGGGACATAAGCACGGCAAGGGAAATCCTGAACTTACGCGTTTCCTCGGTGCTACCTGCATGGAAGTGGACGTAAATTCCATGAAACCTCTCGATAATCTCATTCACCCCGTTTCGGTAATAAAGGACGCCGAGGAGCTTGCGGCAAAAGCTTTCGGCGCAAGACACTGCTTCTTTATGATAAACGGAGGCTCTTCCGCGGTGCAGGCAATGATAATGTCCGTCTGCAAGGAGGACGATAAGATAATTCTTCCGCGAAACGTCCATAAGAGTGCCATAAACGCTCTCATCGCAGGCGGGATAATTCCTGTTTACGTTGACCCCGGAGTGAACGAAAGACTCGGTATTCCTCTCGGAATGAGCGTTAAAAATGTCGAAAAAGCAATAGCCGATAATCCCGATGCCAAAGCCGTGCTTGTGAATAATCCCACATATTACGGTGTATGCGCCGACCTAAAAAGCATGGTGCGGCTCGCGCATAAGCATAATATGGCGCTTCTGGCAGACGAGGCGCACGGAACTCACCTTTATTTCAGCGAGGGTCTGTATGACGGAGTTCCCGTATCCGCAATGGCCGCGGGAGCTGATTTTTCCGCCGTTTCAATGCATAAAACAGGCGGGTCGCTCACTCAGAGCGCATTTTTGCTTGTTGGAAAAAATTCTCCCGTTTCGGATGGACACGTTCGTTCGGTAATAAACCTCACTCAGACGACAAGCGCATCCTATCTTTTGCTTGCCTCTCTTGATATTTCAAGAAAAAATCTTGCGCTCCGAGGGCGGGAAATGTCCGAAAAAATGCTTTCCTCCGTTGAGTACGCAAGAACCGAAATAAATAAACTCGGCGGATATTACGCGTATTCGGACGAGCTTTGCGACAATGACGAATTTTTCGCCTTTGACAGGACAAAATTGTCGGTCTACACAAGAGATATAGGACTTGCGGGAATAGAAGTCTACGATTATCTCCGCGACAGCTACGATATCCAGATAGAATTCGGCGATGTCGGAAATATCCTTGCCATTATTACCGCAGGTGATATGTGGAAGGATATCGAGCGTCTTGTCTCGGCTCTCGGTGAGATCAAGAGGAGATTTTCAAAGGACAGCGCCGCTCTTTTCGGGCATGAATATATTAATCCCACGGTGAAGCTTTCTCCGCACGACGCTTTTTTCAGTGAACAGGAATCCGTTCCCTTTGAACAAAGCGCGGGGAGGATAAGCGGCGAATCGGTAATGTGCTATCCTCCGGGAATACCCATAATAGCTCCGGGGGAACTTATTACTCCCGAAATAATAGACTACACCCTCTATTGCAGGGAAAAGGGCTGCTTTATGACGGGTACGGAGGATCTTTCCATGGAACGTATAAGGGTGATAAAATGACAAAAGCCGCTCCGAAGCTTTTAATGTCGGGCGACCACGGACGAAAGGATTACGATGAGGTCAATTCCATGAAAAAATACGCAATGGAACAAGGTATCCCCGATGAGGATATATTTATGGATCATGCGGGGTTTTCCACTTACGAGAGTATGTACCGCGCAAGAGATGTTTTCGCGGCGAAAAGAATACTCATCGTCACACAAAGCTATCATCTTTCAAGGGCAGTTTACATAGCAAGAAAACTTGGTCTTGAAGCATATGGGGTGCCGTCCGATCTTCAGAGCTATACAAGACAGTTTATTTATGATACCCGCGAGATATTGGCAAGAGACAAGGATTTTATTTTCACTGTATTAAAGCCCGAACCCACGTATCTCGGGGATATTATCCCGATAAGCGGCAGCGGCGCTCTTACAAACGACAAATAATTCTTACGGATAAGGAAGGGTCTTTTATGGAATTATGGTTTACGGAATTTCATTCGCCCGGCGCAAAAATGTCGATACGCGTTGAGAAACACCTGCACAGCGAGCAGAGCGAATATCAGCGGATAGATGTTTTTGAAAGCGAAGAATTCGGGAGATTTTTGACTCTCGACGGGCTGATGATGCTCACCGAAAAGGACGAATTCATGTATCACGAGATGATAGTCCATGTTCCCATGGCTGTTTCTCCCGATGTAAAAAAAGTTCTTGTAATAGGCGCGGGAGACGGAGGAACAATACGCGAATTATGCCGCTACAAAACAATTGAACATATAGATATGGCGGAAATAGACGGCAGAGTTATAGACGTGTGCAGAAAATATTTTCCCTCGACGACCTGCTCGCTTGACGATGAAAGAGTGCGTATCCATGTTGAGGACGGACTTAAATACGTCCGCATGAAGGAAAATTTCTACGATCTTATCATAGTCGATTCCACAGACCCTATGGGCCCCGGAGAAGGACTTTTCACCAGCGAGTTTTACGGGAACTGTCTTAAAGCACTCACCGAAAACGGCATTTTGGTAAATCAGCATGAATCCCCGTACTATGCGAACGATGCAAGGGCTATGCAGAGAGCGCACCGACGTATAAAGGAATTTTTCCCGGTATGCAGAGTTTATCAGTTTCATATTCCGACCTATCCGTCGGGACACTGGCTTTTCGGATTTGCTTCGAGGGGCGTGGATCCTCTCGTTTTCAACGCGGACAGATGGAACAGTCTTAACATAGAAACAAAATATTATAACACGGAGCTTCACAAAGGCTCGTTTGCGATACCGAATTATGTGAAAACGCTTCTTGAAAAAGCGTAAAATGGAAAAGAGAAAAAGCTATGGAAAATGAAAAAAATGTTTTTATAGGCTGTGACGCGGATTACGATCCATCTGATATAGTGATTTTCGGCGCTCCCTTTGACAGTACCACCTCCTTCCGTCCGGGAACGCGATTTGCGTCCTCACATATCAGGCGGGAGAGCTTCGGAATAGAGACTTATTCTCCCATTCAAGACAAAGACCTTACGGACTGCAGTACGTTCGACAGCGGGGATATCGAGCTTCCGTTCGGTTCATCCGAAAAGGCTCTTGAAGAGATCGAAAACAGAACAGACGAGATTCTGTCGGACGGAAAGCTTCCGTTTATGATAGGCGGGGAACATCTTGTGACTCTCGGAGCGGTGAGAGCCGCTAAGAAAAAATATCCCGATCTGAAAATTATCCAGTTTGACGCTCATGCCGATCTCAGGGACGATTATCTCGGCGTTAAGCTTTCCCATGCTTCGGTGATGAGAAGATGCTATGAGCTTACGGGCGAAAGATCAATATGGCAGTTCGGCATAAGAAGCGGAGAAAGAGAAGAATTCCGTTTTGCAAAGGAACATACAAATATGTTTCCTCACAGCCTTGAAAAAGTTTCCGAGGCGGCGAAAGCTTTAAAAGACTTTCCCGTATACCTCACGATAGATCTGGATGTTCTGGATCCGTCGGAATTCCCGGGAACGGGAACTCCCGAGGCAGGCGGACAAAGCTATACAAAACTTCTTGAAGCTTTGTTTTCTCTTAAAGAGCTTCGGATAATCGGCGCGGATATGAACGAACTGTCACCTCATTACGATATGAGCGGACGTTCGACCGCTCTTGCGTGCAAGCTTTTAAGAGAACTGCTCATCATGCTTCGGAGGTAGATGGAAATGGCTCAAACTGTGAAAGAAAAAGAAGAATTTGTTGAAAGGAGAACCAAAAAAAGCTCCGTGAAATCATATATTAAGCTTTTAAAGGCTTTTTTGAAATGGCTCGTTATCTCTGTTACGGTGGGAATTATCGTCGGAGCTGTCGGAGCTTTATTCCATACCGCACTTGATTTTGCCGCAGATACAAGAGAAAAAATGCCGTGGATACTGTATCTTCTTCCGCTTGTCGGAATAATCATCGTATTTATTTATAAGGCGGCGAAAATGGAGAACGATACGGGAACAAACGCCGTGATACTTGAAGCAAGAGGAGAAGACAGCGTTAATTGGAAAATCGTTCCTCTGATATTCGTTTCAACGTTTCTCACACACTTATGCGGAGGCTCCGCCGGAAGAGAGGGCGCGGCACTTCAGATAGGCGCGGGAACGGCAAAGCCTATAGGGCGTCTTTTTCGATTAAAAAACGGAGATACGGCGATAATAGCAATGTGCGGAATGGCGGCGGGATTTTCTTCTCTTTTCGGAACGCCCGCGGCATCGGCGGTATTTGCTATGGAGGTATCCTTTGCGGGAGTAATTGCCTGTTCGGGAGTTTTTCCGTGCATAGTTTCCGCTGTGACTGCCTCTGTGACTGCCTCTGCCATGGGAGTAAGACCGACTTCGTTTGACGTGGAATTTGTTCCGACATTCGGAGGACTTTCTTCCGTGGACGTTATTGCAAAGGTACTTCTGCTTGCGATTTTATGTGCGGCTGTCAGCGTACTTTTCTGCGAA
>CAZCUQ010000050.1:0-12827 GCA_964501705.1 uncultured Ruminococcus sp.
GCAAAAATTTGCATATATGATTTTTGCGCAGACTGAAAGCACAAATTTTAATGTCTTTTACTATAAAAGCAAGCGAATATTACTATTGATCCGATTCGTTTTCGTCCTCGGAGATGTCTTCGGTTTCTTCGATGCCCTCGGCGATGACGGCCAGCGAAGCCTCGCAGATAAGCTCATCGTTTTCCGATTCGCAGACCGCCCCCACAAAGTAGAGAGCGTCCCCGTTTTTTACATTGATATTTTCCGTAAAATCAACGCTGCCCGCTTCTTCAAGTCTCGGCTCGAAATCCTCCGAGAGCTTATCGGAGACATTTTCGCCGTTGATGAACACTCCCGAAAATCTGTAATAAACGTCCTCTTCAAAGCGGTTTTCGAGGTGGAAATACAGTCTTTTTCCCTCTTCTGTATTTTCCGCTCCCGCGAATGTCAGCGATACGCTGTCGGGAATACCGTCGAATTCCGCGGTTTCGGACATATCGTAGCCCATATATTTCGCGATCGGAACGACCCCGTAGATACCGCAGTCGGAATTGCCCGCCGCTATCGGCATAAGGATAATATTTCCGTCATGCACGGAGCAGTACGCGAGATATTCCGTTTCGGTGCAGGTGCTTATATATTTGTCGGCTCTGTATACAGTCGTGGATTCTCCGCTTCCGAGAATGACCGCGTATTCCGTATCTTCCTCATCGGAAAAAGAAAAAGCGAACATTTCCCCGTCGGAAGACTCCGACCGCAGAACTCCCTCGCAGCGAGGCACGGTAAACTCGAAGAGCGTATCGGACAATTTTCCGTCCGCCTCTGCAATTTCTATATTTTCTTTTGAAAGGGTCTTCACGGGGATATCGGGAGAAAGATCCGTGACCGCTTCAGGCATACTGTCCGCGATTTTCCCGCTTTTCACATCGGCGTCCGAAAAGATCGAAAAGAAATCCTCCGCCGTCAGTTTTTGTTCTTCCGCAGCGGAAGTTTCCGTATCTTCAATTATTTCTATCCTGCCGTATGTCGTTTCCGAAGCCGTCGTTTCTTCCTCGGATAGCGGCGTTTCCGCTATTTTCGTGCAGGACGAAAGCGGCACGGCCGCGGCTAATGCGGTCAGGAGCATTATTTTTTTGAAATTCATTTGTTTCTCCGTTTTGTTATCTTTATCTATCTGAATTGTAAATTATCATCTGATTCAATTATAATATGAGAACCGTCTTTTGTCAATAAGAGATTTGAATTTGTATCGGAATTGTTATTTGTGTTTCGGAAATTTAACGGTTTATTTTCCGCGTTTTACGGCCGAGAATTTCACAAATAAAAAACTATTAAAAAAAAGCGAAAGCTGAAATTTGCACATTATGCACTCTTTTGTTAAAAAAATACAATTTTGTTTGTGCATCAATAACAAAATTGCATATTATCTCTTGACATTTGTTTATAAACAGTTTATACTGTATATATAACAGTTAAACAGTTGAAGAAAGGCAGTGATAAATTGAGAATACTTCAAAGTTCGGGAGTGCCGATTTATAAACAGATCAAGGACAGCTTTAAGGAAGATATCCTTACGGGAAAAATCAAGCAGGGAGAATTTCTTCCGAGTATACGCTCTCTTGCAAAGGAACTGAAAATCAGCGTTATCACAACATTAAAGGCTTATGAGGAACTTGAGACGGAAGGTCTTGTGACAGCCGTGCAGGGCAAAGGATATTACGTGAATGCGAGGGATACCGAAATGTTACGTGAACAGCATATGAGAAAAACCGAGGAGCTTCTGTCACAGGCTATCGAAGCCGCCGAAATTGCGGGACTCTCCGATGAAGAACTTAAAAATACCCTGGATACTCTTTTGAAACTGAAAAATGATGAATAGGAGATACTGCAATGAAAAATATTATCGAAACCAAAAATATCGTTAAAAAATATAAGTCGTTCACTCTCGATATTCCCGAATTTAATGTTCCGCAGGGATTTTCCGCCGCTCTTATCGGAGAAAACGGCGCGGGCAAAACAACTCTTCTCGATATTCTTTCGGGCGTGAACCTCGACTTTAAAGGGAGTGTAAATTATTTCGGAAAATACAGCTCCGCCGATGACGGCGACGTAAGAGAAAATATCGGCTATACCGCGCCGAACAGCTACTTTCTCCCGCACTGGAAGGTAAAGGATGTAAAGGAAATATGCTCCATAACCTTTAAGAGCTTTATCCCCGAAAGGTTTGATTCTCTTATAAAGGAAATGTCCCTCCATGAGAACAGCAAGGTTTCCGAATTATCGGACGGAAACCGTATGAGACTTATGCTTGCGTCCGTTTTCGCAAGAGAAACAAAGATACTTATGCTCGATGAGCCTGCGTCTCCGCTTGACCCCGTAATGCGCGACAGGCTGTGCGATATGATAAGAACGTACATCTCCGACGGGAACGGCGAAAAGAGCGTGATCTTCTCCACTCATAACATCAACGACACCGAAAACGCGACCGATTACGCCGCAATAGTCAAGGGCGGGAAGATCGCCGAACAGGGCTTTGTCGAGGACTTAAAGGAAAAATATCTGAGCGTTAAGGGCGAAGCGGCGGACGCCGAAAAAGCAAAGAAATTCATGTACGATATGAGCGAAAGCAAATACGGCTTTGAGGGGATAATTCTCGCGGAAGATCTGGGTAAGCTCGCGGGACTCGATATCAGCGCGGAATCCCCGTCGCTTCATCAGATAAGCGTCGCCGTCATGAAGAGGGGGTAATAAAATGAAGATTTATGATTATCTCGGAATAGTTAATCCCAAAAAAGGCATTTGGAGATATATAAATCTTCCCGTGAGAGCATCCCTTATATGCATTATCGCGGGAGCGGCGGCGTTAATTCTGTCACGGAGAGCAAATAACGGGGAAGCAAAAGAAATGCTGTCGTTTGTCATGCCGTTTTTCACGAACAATATTCTTGCCATCGCGGAAATGGCGTTTAGCGTTTCATCGTTTTCGGGAGACAAAAAAAACACGGGATTTTACAAAACTATCCCGAATATGCGCGAGATTCTTAAAAAATCTCTTATTATCGACGAGATAAGAAGAATTGCCGATATTGTATTTACGTTTTTCTGCTTCGGAATTATAAATTATATCGGCTATGGAGATTTTCAGCTCTTTGCGATGGCGGGATATGTTATCACCACCTACATACTTACGGAGTTTATTATCCTTACCGTCAGAAGATGGAACAACGTTTATATAACTCTTTTAGCCTTTATCTTCCCGCTTCTCTTTCTGATGCTTCTGAATATCCTGCCCGTTGCAGCCGACGGCGCATTATCGGTCGGACCGCTCGTTTTCATCTTTTTAATAGTAGCCGTTACGCTGGGTATTCCCGCGAATAAATATATAATAAAACAAACCGTAAATTGCAGGGGGGACTTAAAATGACTTTCACCGAAAAATTCAAGATATGCTTATCCTTTATAAAGCGCGGAAAAACCGCAGCGGTCAGCATGGCGATAGGAATATTTTATATTATTTTTTCCATAATATACTTCATTCCCTTATTCACGGACGTTGATTCTTCCTTTTCCGGCCCAGTGTTTCTCTTACTCGGAATATACATGATATGGCAGCCGTATATCACCTGTTTTTACACAAAGCTTTTAGCGGCTTCTCCTCTGCGGAAATTCGGCGAAACGACGTTTTTTGCGTCAATGACGTTTTTAACGCTTATAACGGAAACTGTCGTCACGATGATAATATCGGTCATAGGCACGGCGATTTATCCCTCTGCGGTCAAAGCGGCGGCGTCGGCTATGTTTTCGGGCATTTTTCTGGTGGGAATGCTTATGGCTTTGGCATATATGCTTGTAAAAATATCCATGATCGGAATGATACTGTATTTCATTATCGGAATCTTTGCTTTATGTCCCATGGAGATCTTTTTGCCGAATTTTCTCGAAAGCTTTTTCCCGACAGGATATGAGCTTATCACGGCATTTGCGCTGTCGCTGCTGTTATCGGCGATGTTTTCCGTCATTACGTATTTCGTATGTCTGAAATTCTACAAAAAGACTGCGGCGGCTTATCTTCTCAAAAGGGACACAATCTGAAATATTTCGCAAACTGCGGAGGAAAAGAAAACATGGAAAAATTCAAAAAATGCATATCGCTTATAAAATATTTTCCGACTATGAAAGTAACTCTTGTCAGCGAGGCGGTGATCATCGTATGTATGGCAGTGATGTCCGTCACAAATATACTTTCGATACAAAACGGAGAATCCGCGACTTACATTCCGCTCATATACGGATACGCCATGTATTTGGCAATGTTCGGCGAACACCTCATACTTGCCGAACCCGTTATCGGTTCGCCGCTCAGAAGATATCTGTTTCTGGATTTTTCGGTCATATGCAACATGACATCAGGTATAATTTTATTTCTTGCGGAATTTGTTCCGAAATACATTATCGGGAACGTTTACGAAACAGACCCGTCTGTTTGGGGCGGATATTCCGTCATGTCAGCGATACTTATCACCGTTTCGGCTGTCGTAATCGGATTTGCGTATGCTTACAAATGGGGATTTGTGCCATACCTGATTCTTGCGGTTTTCCTGTTTTTAATTATGTTTGATGCGGTCAAAATCGATTTCGGCGCATTTGATTTTATATCGGGACACCCCATTGCTGTTTGTATATTCGGAACAGTTTTGATAATTCTCGGAAATATAGGACTTTATTTCGGCAAAAAAGCAGGTTACAAAAGAAGTATCAAAAGACCCGTACAGTCTGCGGTACCTGATACCTGATTTACTTATCGGTCAAAAAAAGAGGCGTGCGCTCCGGCAGCCGCAGCCGATGAACTGTTGTTTATAATTTGAAGTTATCCGTAAACTCAGGTAAGAATAACATTTAATATTTATGAGAATATTTTTCACATTATCGGTCAAATATAAAAATATTACCATATGAAAAAGCAGCGTAACAAAATGAGTTTACGGAGGGAACGGATATGCTTCTGAAAGGCACTACACACAGGATAATCGAAGTCCGCGGCGAAAAGGACTGCTTTTTTGAAAAAGCGGTTCTTTATCTTCGTCCCGACTGTACGGACAGATCTTCCGATGACATAAAGAGCGAAGCGCGGTTTTACGCGTCAAGGCTTTCGGGAGGCATTTCCGGAAAAAAAGACAAGGAATACATGATACAGAAGATCCTTGCGGAAACATTCAAGGCGCTTCTTGTATCGGCGCTTACGCTTCTGGCGGTTCTGATTTATCTTGAGTAACAAAAAAATATACGCTGAGTAAATGACCCGATGGAATTTATTCTGTTGAAAAGTCGGTTGAAAAAGTTGAAAACCCGCCGTTTTATTGTTGAAAAATCGGTTGAAAATGTTAAAAACCGCGATTCTTCATTAATATTTTTTTTACTCTGCGGTTGAAAACTGTCATAAAAGGATTTTACCGACCGTAAAATGAAAAAAAATTGTCTTTTTGTTTTTTCTTTCCCGCAAGCCGGTATAAGAGCATTCATGCGACAACTGTCATAAAAAATCTAAACGTTAAATAAAAAAATATTCTTAAATTATTGACAGCTTTTTCATTGTGTGATATAATTCTATTTGTGGAAATTATTTTTCACAGTAATCTTATACAAGGTAGGTTTTTGTTATGTCTGCAAGTATTGTTCTCGGTACTCAGTGGGGCGATGAGGGAAAGGGTAAGGTCATAGATATCCTTGCTTCCCGCGCGGATGTTGTCGTGCGCTCTCAGGGCGGAAATAACGCGGGTCATACCGTTGCAAGCGGCGGGGAAACTTATAAGCTCCGCCTTATCCCATCAGGCATTTTATATAAGAATACTCTTTGCCTTATCGGCGCGGGAGTGGTTCTCAATCCTAAGGATTTCCTCGGCGAAATAGAAGGTATGAAAGAAAAAGGCATATCCTGCGATAATCTTCGTATCGACCCCAGAACGCATATTGTTCTTCCGTGGCATATCGAGCTTGACGGTCTTTCCGAGACTTTCAGGGGAAATAAGGATATCGGCACGACAAAACGCGGTATAGGTCCCGCTTATATGGACAAGTACGAAAGAAGCGGCATACGCTTTTACGATCTTGTCCGCCCCGATATCTTCGCCGAAAAAGCAAGAAGTACGGGAAAACTCAGAAATGAAATAATTACAAAGGTTTTCGGCGGAACAGCGATTGATATTGAAGAAATGATAAGCGAATATACCGAATACGGAAAAAAACTCGCAAAATATGAGGGAGATGTCTCCGTTCTTACCTATGAAGCCGATAAGGCGGGGAAAAATATCCTGTTTGAAGGAGCTCAGGCTACTCTTCTCGATATAGATTTCGGAACATATCCGTATGTTACTTCTTCTCATCCCGTTTCGGGCGGCGTCTGCACGGGCGTGGGAATAGGTCCCAAAATGATCGGCAAGATCTACGGCGTCGCTAAGGCTTACACTACAAGAGTCGGAAAAGGTCCTTTCCCGACCGAGCTTTTCAACGAAACAGGCGATTATATACGCGAAAAGGGCTTCGAGTACGGTACAAATACTCACCGCCCCAGAAGAATAGGCTGGTTCGACAGCGTTCTTATGCGCCACGCGGTAAGAGTAAACGGTCTTACTTCAATTGTCGTCAATAAACTCGATACCCTCGCGGGGATCGGAACTCTTAAAATATGCACTTCCTATAAAAAAGCCGACGGAACAATAATTAAGGATTTCCCGCCCACGCTTGAGGGCCTTGAGGGCTGTACTCCCGTTTATGAGGAACATAAAGGCTTCGACGAGGATATCTCGAAATGCCGCTCCTTTGACGAGCTTCCGATGGTTTGCAGAGAATATATAAACCGTCTTGAGGAACTCTGCGAATGTAAAATAAGCATGGTCGGAGTGGGTCCCGACAGAGAACAGGTCATCGAAAGATAATAAAGGGGGAATGGCTATGAAGAAAAGATACCGCTCGCTTCTTTGCGTTTTTCTGTCGCTTTTCCTGTGCCTTTTTGTCACAAGCTGCAATTCCGCAAGCTATAAAGCGGAGGAACTGAAATCTCAGAACGACGAAAACGGCTGGCTCTGCACATTTGATTTCCTCGACGGCGGGTATCAGTGCGGATTTAAGATAAACAGCGGAACTCTTAAAATTACTTCCTCCATTCAAACGGGAGAAATGACGGTATGCGTTACAGGCGGCGGACAGAATAAAAGCTTCGACGGAAGATCCGCCGAAGAAAAAATTTTCTCCTCCGATTTCGGAAACGAAGGAGATACTCTCTACATCACGCTTAAATGCGATAACGCGCGAGAAGGCAAGGTGAGAGTGATCTGGCTCGCCGATGAACCTGATGAGTCTTCAGTCTCCGAAACAGGCGGGACTTCCGCGGAGTAATACGATATGATCCTAAAAAATATTGATTTGAATACAAAATACGGAGCGGCCTTGACTGCTGTTTCAAATGACAGGAGATTTAACGACAATGAAAAGGAAATTCTCCGTCCCGCTGTCCTTATTTGCGCGGGCGGAGCTTACGATTACCGCTCTCTCCGCGAGGGAGAGCCTGCGGCGCTTAGATTTGCCTCGCACGGTCTTGCGGCTTTCGTGATGAATTACACCTGTCAGCGGCCTTTCCCCGACGCGCTTATTGAAGTAATGAAAGCTATGGCTTATATTAAAGCTCACGCGGAGGAATACGGAATAATCAAAGACAGAGTGTATATCTGCGGATTTTCCGCGGGAGGACATCTTGCGGCAAGCCTCGGAGTATATCATGATAATGGAGAAATCCTCTCCGCCGCAAAGGTGTCTGCTTCGGACGCACGTCCATGCGGACAGATACTCTGCTATCCCGTTATAACGGCAGGAAAATACACTCATGAACGCACTGCCGAAAATATCACGGGAGGAGACGAATCTCTTGCGGATACGGTATCTCTTGAAAAGCACGTGACGGAAAATACCGCTCCCGCATTTTTGTGGACTACGAGAGACGACGGATCCGTCCCCGTGCAGAATACGCTGATGTTTGCGTCGGCGCTTGCGGAAGCGGGAGTTGCTTTTACCTGTCATATTTTCCCGCACGGAAGCCACGGACTTGCGCTTGCGGATTTCGCTACGGCACGCGGAAAATATCATTGCGTTGATGAATGTAAGCAGTGGTTTCCTCTTGCGATGGACTGGATCATGGCAAACGAAAAAGATAATATATCGCCTTTTTTGTAATTTTCCACAAATATTAGAAAAATCCCTTGACAAAAGGGATTTTTCTGTGTTATAATACCTTATACGCCTGTTTATGGCGTGAAAAAATCAACTTCTCGCTCATGCGGAACATGGGCGTATTCCAAGAGGAGGTGCAAAATAATGGCAAAGCTTAGCGAAAACTACGAGGCTATGGTCGTTTTCTCACTTAAAGCGGGCGAAGAGCAGGTAAAAGCTCTCACCGAAAAGTTCAGAGAACTCATCAAGGCTAACGGCACTCTCACAAACGTTGACGAATGGGGCAAGAGAAAGCTCGCATACGAGATCAACTACGAGACTGAGGGCTATTATGTCCTCTATACTTTCACGGCGGCTCCCGCGTTCCCTGCGGAATTTGACCGTGTGCTTAAGATCACGGACGGCGTAATGCGTTCCATGATCACGGTTGCGAACGTTACGGAATAATTTGCGAAAGGATGTGTTTTTATGTTAGGCGCTTGTGCGATAAATAAGGTTATTTTAATGGGAAGACTTACCCATGACCCCGAGCTTCGTCAGTCGCAGTCGGGCGTTATGTCATGCAGATTTACCGTTGCGATCGACAGACCGCAGTCTGCTCAGGCGGCACAGAACGGTCAGGACAGATTAACCGATTTTATAAGCGTTACAGCATGGAACAAACAGGCTGAATTTGTCTCGAAGTATTTTAACAAGGGAAAACTTATTCTCGTCGAAGGCTCAATAAGGACAGGCTCCTATGTCGATAAAAACCATCCGGATGTAACTCATTATACTGCCGATGTCTGGGCGGACAATGTTTCTTTCGGAGAAACAAAGGCGTCCTCTCAGGGCGGCTTCGGTCAGTCCGGCAATTATTCGCAGAACAACAACTATAACAATAACAGAGGATATAACAGCAGTCCCGCTCCTCAGCAGACGTCTCCCGCTGCTTCGCAGCCCGGACCGTCGATATCCGTGGGCGATGTGGGAGATTTTGAGGATATCCTCTCCGACGGCGATCTGCCGTTCTGAAATAACAAAGGAGGTTATTTTTCATGGAAAAGGATAAGGAAAGATCCGCTTCCGGAAGAAACGGAATGAAAAGAACCCGCAAAAAGGTCTGCAAATTCTGTGAAGCAAAGATCGATAAGATCGATTATAAAGATATTAACAGACTTAAAAACTGCATGACTGAAAGATCCAAGATTCTTCCCAGAAGAGTTACGGGTACCTGCGCTTATCATCAGAGAGAACTCACCACCGCTATCAAGCGCGCAAGATATGTTGCTCTCATTCCTTATGTAAGCGACTGATCTCATTTCTTGTATACTCATTGATCTTTATTAACAGCAAATCACTCAATATATGTGATTTGCTGTTTTTTGCGGAAATTTCGGAGTTATTACTGTAAAGTACGATATCTTATAATATAACTTGATTCAATTGCAGTACTTAAAACGAATTATCGTGACAAACTTTGTGCAAACTGACGGTTTATCAGTCACATTTACCCGAAAAACTGAAAAATCATAAAAAAATTTACAAAACACTTGCATAAATATGGTCTTTGGGTGTATAATGAAAATAAGCGGCGCTGTATAAATGTACGTTAAACAGGCGGCGCGTCTCACAGGAGAAAATATTTTATGAAATATATTTTATGTTCCGTTTTGTGGACGGACTCCGATTCGCCTCCCGGTTACGCGGCTTCGGCAATATGCGCCGCTTCTGTAACAGACGAAAAAAACGGCTCGCAATCGGCAATCTGTAAATGCTTCATGCTTGAAAACTATAAAAGTCAGGCGGACGAGCTTGATGATTTTCTGAATTTCTGTACGGATGAATTTATGCTCTGCCTGTGGGACGGTTTCTCGGCGGGCAGAATGAGAAAATTATTCGACTTAAACGGCAGACGTCATCCTTATGTGCATTTGTATGATATAAAAAAGGTCTCCGAGCTTACAAAGGAAAAATGCTCGGATATCAGAAAAAAAAAGATTCTGCAGACAAGGCTTTCGCAAAAACCTTTCTACCGCAAGGATATGCCTTCCGCCGAAAAAGAGGCAAAATGGCTTGTATCCCTTTTTGATGCCCTTGATTTTTCCGTTATGGAAAAAAAGCCGGCGGTCGATTTTATCGACAGGCCCTCAAATGTGTATTTCGTGTTCAAAAACGGAAAATGCTTCCATACAAATAAGTGCAGAATAGTCAGAGACGCTCCCGTGTCGTCTCTGCGTTCGTATACGTATTACTCCACTGTCACCGAAGCGGGCTTTACTCCATGCTCAAAATGCAAACCCGAAAACCTCGATGAACAGACCGCCGAGATTATGAAAAAAATCAACGCTGAAAAATATGAAGAGTCTTTGGCTGAATACGCCGCAGGCAAAATCCATAAGACGCGGAAAAAACGCAAAAAAACCGTTGACGTCTACAGATCTCTCGCTCATATGTGCGGTATGTACGCTCTTTCATATGAAAAAAAGGGAAAGAACGTCTATATCTGCACCAAAAAAAAGTCATTTTTGCTCTCTCCCGAAGAAAATCCTGTGAGACTTTCCGTTAAAAACCGAAAAGGCGAATATAAACCTTTGAAAAAAACTTTCCCCGACCCGTATGAGGCTGTGAGGGAAATAATAGGCAAATCACAGGAAAAGACCACCAAATAACCGCAGATATTCCGATGATTTTTTCGGACGATCCGCGGTCGATTTTTTATATAAAAAACACTTGACAAAAATGACGGAATATTGTAGAATATAATTAGTAGATATGTGTTGCCGAGGCAATTTTTACCTGTAATTTTTATTGGCAGCTCTGCTGTGAAAAAAACACATATTATTAATCTTATAAGGAGGATATTTTTCTATGTCAACAAAAGCAAATTATCCCATCGGTGAAATCGGCGCGGGAAAGGTGGGCTTCTCAAAGACCCGTACCATCATCGAAACAGCCTTCTACGGAAATAACGTAGTTAAGGTAAATACACTTAAAGAAGCGTATAATCTCGCAAAGAATTCTCCCGGTACCATCGTTACCGATATGCCCGTTTACCGCGGCGAGGAATTTGGTCTTGACGCCGACGCTAAGGTTCTTCTCTTCAATGACGGCGCCGTTACGGGAAGATACGCCGTAGCACGCCGTATCAAGGGCGAACCCGGCGTTGACAGCGTCAAACTCGATAAGGTAGTTATGGACGCCGTTTATAAGACGCGTAACAGAAAGCTTTATCATGCTACCTGCTTCGTAGGTCTTGATAAGGAATTCATTGCAAAGGCTCATCTTCTTATTCCCGAGGGAGAAGAAAACCTCCTTTATAATTGGATGCTTAACTTCCAGTATATGTCTGATGACTATGTAAAGATGTATAAGGACTCTAAGCCCATAGGCGACGGAAAGGAACCCGATATCTATATCTTCTCCGATCCCCAGTGGAAACCCACGGAAAGCCCCGATGTCGATTATAGCTGTCTTTCCGACCCGCTCACGCTTTGTTACTTCGATACGAACGAAAACTGTGCCGCTATCCTTGGAATGAAATATTTCGGCGAGCATAAAAAGGGTACTCTTACAATGGCATGGGCGCTCGCCAACAGAAACGGTTATGCCTCCTGCCACGGCGGTCAGAAAGAATATACTCTCTCTGACGGAAGCAAATTCGTTGCTTCGGTTTACGGACTTTCGGGTTCGGGCAAATCCACTCTTACTCACGCAAAGCACGGCGGCAAGTATGAGATAAAGGTTCTTCACGATGACGCGTTTATCATCAATACCGATACCTGCGCGTCGATTGCTCTCGAACCCACATATTTTGACAAGACCGCGGACTATCCTACGGGCTGCCCCGACAACAAGTATCTTCTCACTGTTCAGAACTGCGGCGCTACAATGGACGATGAGGGTAAGATACAGCTCGTAACACAGGATATCAGAAACGGAAACGGACGTGCCATCAAGTCAAAGCTCTGGTCTCCCAACCGCGTCGACAAGATTGATTCTCCCGTAAACGCCATATTCTGGATAATGAAAGACCCGACGATTCCTCCGGTGATCAAGCTTAAAGGATCTTCCCTTGCCGCTGTAATGGGAGCTACTCTTGCTACCAAGACGTCAACGGCGGAGCGCGTAAAGGCGGGAACGGATATGAACGCTCTTCGTATTGTTCCTTATGCGAATCCCTTCAGAACCTATCCTCTCGCAAACGACTATGAGAAATTCAAGAAGCTTGTTGAAGAGAAGAACGTCGCGTGCTATGTGATCAACACGGGCGACTTCATGGGTCAGAAGGTCAAGCCTGCCGATACTCTCGGAATCCTCGAAGCTATCGTTGAGAAGAGAGCGGAATTCAAAAAGTGGGGTCCCTTTGAAGATATCGAGATAATGGATTGGGAAGGCTTCAATGTCGATCTTTCCGACAAGGACTACGCTGCCGCGCTTAAGAACGCTATGCAGAGCAGACTTGACAATGTAAACAAGTTCGCTTCTGACAAGGGCGGCTATGATAAGCTCCCGGATGACGCAGCGGCCGCAATAAAGAAGGTCGTTGACGAGGCTAACAGTATTTGATAAAAATGATTTAAAATAAAAATTCCCGTCTGTTCAGTGCAGACGGGAATTTTTATTGTTTTTTATTCAGCTGATCAGCC
>CAZCUQ010000051.1:0-12572 GCA_964501705.1 uncultured Ruminococcus sp.
CAGCGTATAAGCGCCCTCCGCGACAGCCACTATCGAGAAGGTCTTGCCAATGGCGCTTCGTTTTGCGAGAGATTCTATAACTTTGTCGGTATCGTAGGGGATCTCCGGAATTATGATAACGTCCGCGCCTCCCGCAATCCCGGAATAAAGAGTGAGCCAACCCGCCTTGTTGCCCATTATCTCGACCATGAGTATTCTGCTGTGAGAAGCAGCCGTTGTGTGAAGTCTGTCGATAACGTCCGTAGCCGTATCGACAGCCGTATGGAAACCGAATGTGACATCGGTTCCGTAAATATCGTTGTCTATAGTTTTCGGCAGACCTATGATGTTAAGTCCCTCTTCGGAGAGGAGATTCGCCGTTTTATGCGTTCCGTTTCCTCCGAGAGTCAGAAGGCAGTCAAGCTTCTGCGATTTATAGGTGTTTTTCATTGCCTTGACCTTATCGACGTTGTCGCTTTCGATAACGCTCATCATCTTAAAGGGCTGACGTTTGGTTCCGAGAATAGTTCCGCCCTGCGTAAGAATTCCCGAAAATTCAGAGGAGTCCATGTCTCTCGCGATGTTGTTGATAAGTCCGTAGTATCCGTTCTGAATACCGACTATCTGCACGTTGTCCTTGCCGAAACGTTCAAAGCACGCCTTTGCGATACCTCTGATAGTCGCGTTGAGTCCGGGGCAATCGCCGCCGCTTGTGAGAATACCGATTCTTTTTTTTGCCATGAATTTTTCCTCCGTAAAAAATAATATATCAAACCTTTGCGGGTTCTTTCTGTCTGAGAATAAGGAACTTTTCAAAATCCCCGCGGCTCATGGGTTTTCCGAAGAAATATCCCTGCGCCCAGTCACAGCCCGAAGATTTGAGGATTTGCGCTTGTCCCCATGTTTCTATTCCCTCGGCAATAGTTTCTATCTTTTTGGATTTGGCGATCCTTATGACGGCGGAAACTATTTCTCTTGAGATGGGATCATCCTCCAGGTACATGATAAAGCTTCTGTCGAGCTTGAGAAGAGATATCGGAAGTACCTGAATATAGCTGAGCGATGAATATCCCGTTCCGAAATCATCCATGGAGAGCTTAACTCCGAGACTTTTTATCTCGTTCATCTGTTCAATGGCGTGGTCAATATCCTTCAGAGCGAGACTTTCGGTAAGCTCGACATCGAGCCATTCGGGGTCAAGCTCCGTTTCGTTCAGAGCGTCTGTGATTATTTCGGTAACATCCGTCTGATAGAAATCTATCGCCGTAAGGTTTATCGAGACGGTCACGGGTCTGAGACCCATATCCTGCCATTTTTTATTTTGCCTGCAAGCTTCGTAAAGGACGAAACGGCTGATTTTTGTGATAAGCATACTGTGTTCCGCTATGGGAATGAAATCTCCGGGAGGAACAATTCTTCCGTCTGGTTTTATCCAGCGTATAAGAGCCTCCATGCCCATGACCTCGCCCGTGTTGAGATCGACCTTCGGCTGATAGTAAAGAGCAAGCTCGCCGTTGTCGATAGCCATGTCAAGCTGTTTTTCTATTTCGCTGTTTTTGATTATCCTGTCATGGACGGAATTATCGTATCTTATAATGCTGCTCCTTGTGCCGTCGGAAAGACTGAGCGCAAACTCCGCGCGGTCGAGGATCGCAGAAAATTCCGAGCCGCCGTCCGTCATCATGCAAAAGCCTGCGGAACAGGTAATTCCCTGCCTGTCAAGAGTTTCCGCATGGATAGCGGAGATATCCTCCTGTATTTTTCCTATGATTTTTTCGGGGAGATCGTTGTCGCCGTCCGCTTTTATGAGAATCGCGAAATTATCGCCGCCTATTCTTGCGGCGAAGCCTCCCTCCGTCAGAGAATCCGTAATGACCTCGGCGATCCTTTTAAGAGCGACATTTCCGTTTGTATAGCCGCAGGTATCGTTGATAATATGGAATGAATCTATATCTATAACGATGATCCAGTAATTCATATCATCCTTGTTTTCGAGAACGCAGTTAAGCATTTCCTCGCCTGTCATCATAAACTTGTTGCGGTTATATATGCCCGTGACATCGTCTATGTATGCCATTTTTTCTATAATGCTGTCCTTTTCCTTTTCTCTTGTGATATCGAGGATAGCTCCGCCCATGTTTGCCATAGCGATATCCTCGTGAGGTACGGTCTTGTACCTGAGCTGGAACCAGTGATATGTCATATCGTGCGTCTGAGCGCGGAATTCGGCGTAGTGAATGTCCCTGAAGGAATCATCGTCGCCGTTTCTTATCGTACCCATGATGGTATCGAAGACGATTTTGTCGTTGGGGTGAAAAACAAGGCGCAATTCGTCCTCGGTTATGCTGTCGGTTTCAAATCCGAGCATACGTCTCAGCTGTTCGGAGACGTAGAAGCAATCGCTTCCGACCTCCTTAAGGATTATGCCTATTTCGGACAGATCCATGGAAAGGGTATATTTTTTTTCAAGCACGGATATTTCCTTGGCATAGCGCATAAGCTCGTTTTTCATGTTGATCGTCTCGGTGAGGTCGGGACCTATCGACATAAGGAGATAGCGCATTTCTTTTCTATCTGTATGCTTGTAGACTATTGAAGTTGTCCATATAGTGCTGACGGGCGGACGGTTATTCGCGGCAACGCTGAATTCTTCGTCGCGGCTGTTTATGATAGCCTGCATATTCCGGGAGAACGCCTCGCTCGGGAGAACCTTCATAAGAAGCTCCTTATTGCCCGCAAGTTCTTCCGCGGAATAGCCCGTAGCGCGGATAAACGCGTCGTTCACGCTGATATAGCTGAAATCGTCGCTCCATACGATAACCATCGAATTGATATTCTTTATGATATTGTCGAGTTTTTTCTTCTCTTTTTTCAGAGTAGTGCGCGAATCGTATATTTTTATGAGGGATATGATAACGACAGCGGTAATTACCGAGCAGAGATATCCCACAAGAATGTAAGTCCTGCAGGAAGGGAATAAAGAGATGAGTACCTGCGCCAGAACCGCGCTTGCGATAAACGCCAGACAGAATATCACAGCAAATAAAACGCTCATGTTTCTCACCTCCCGTAAAAGTACCGTAATGACGCCTGCTTTTATAAAGCAAAGCATCAAAAAGTACATTTTTCCTAATCAATTATATTATACAACGATTGCCCCGATTTGTCAATAACGCCCGTAAAAAATTTCTGTAAAAATCAAGTGCCGGAAATCATCGTCACAATTCACAACAGATTTCCCCGGAAAGCGGGAGGTCTGATATCCGATAATTAAAAAAATCGGAAATATTTAAAAAAAACCCTTTTATTTTTTTTTAATATATGTTATAATAAAATAAATCACAGTTTCCGATGTTTTTTAATCACTTTACTTACGGGGGAAATGTTATGCCGAAAGTTCTTTTTAACGATAACTGGGAATTTGCCGTTACGGATAACGGCTCGCTTCATTCTGACGCGGAAAAGCTTGCCTACGAAAAAATCGATGTTCCTCATGATTTTCTGATCTCCGATACGAATGATCTCTACAGGTCTGCGGACGGCTGGTACAGAAAAAAATTCAGAATATCCGATACAAGCACAAAAGATTATATCCTCATCTTTGACGGAGTATATATGAACAGCACCGTTTTTATAAACGGCACCGAGGCTTACACTCAGGAAAACGGCTACGCTTCTTTCTGCGTTAATATTTCCGACTGGGTCCATGCCGGGGAAAATACCGTGGAAGTATGCGTGCGTCATCAGTCTCCCTGCTCGAGGTGGTATTCGGGCGCGGGAATTTTCAGAAATGTATGGCTCGATATGCTTTCCACAATTCATTTTGTTCCTTACGGGATATACATTTCCTCGAATCCCGACAGCGGACAGATTTATGTAAGTGCCGAAATAAGCGGTTCTATCCGCAATATGCCGCCCATGAAGTTAGTTCACGCGGCTCTCTCGCAAAGCGGGGAGATCATAGCGAAAAAGGAGCTTCCTCTCGACCACGGCTGTGTCACCGCGGAGTTTTCAACGGAAAAGCCGTTTAAGCTGTGGTCGCTTCGTGAACGAAACCTGTATACGCTTCGTTCACAGATAGTTGTTGTTTCGGATAACACGGTGCTTGACAGCGCGGATAATATCTTCGGCTTCCGAAAGGCTGTATTCGACCCCGATAACGGTTTCTCCCTGAACGGCACAAGAATGAAGCTCAAGGGAGTTTGTCTCCATCACGACCTCGGACTTTTCGGAGCGGCGTTCAATAAAGCCGCGCTCAGGCGGCAGCTTGAAATAATGAAGGAAATGGGCGTAAACGCTATACGTACATCTCATAATCCGCCTGCTCCGGAGCTTATTTCTCTCTGCGACGAAATGGGTTTTCTCGTTGACGACGAATGTTTCGATATGTGGGAAATGCCCAAGACCGAATTCGACAACGCGAGATTCTTTAAGGACACCGCTCATAAGGATGTTATGAGCTGGGTAAAGCGGGACAGAAACCACCCGTCTGTCATTATGTGGAGCATAGGAAATGAGATCTATGATACCCACGCAAGCGATCACGGTTACGAGATTGCCGAGATGCTCCGCGATTATGTAAGAGAATACGACTATAAGAAAAATGCCGCAGTCACCATCGGTTCAAACTACATCGAATGGGATCGCGCTCAGAAAATCGGAAAAATGCTCGGACTTTCCGGTTATAATTACAGCGAACGCTGCTATGACGCTCATCACGCAAAATATCCCGATACTGTAATTTACGGCTCGGAAACATCCTCCGAGGTTCGTTCGAGAGGAATATATCATTTCCCTGCGGATATAAAATGTCTCTCTCACGACGACAACCAGTGCAGCTCACTCGCAAACAGCTGCGTGGTATGGGGAAGATCCGCCGAAAGCGCATGGATAGAGGATCGTGACAGGAAATTCGTCTGCGGGCAGTTTGTATGGACAGGCATCGATTATATCGGCGAGCCTACTCCTTACAACACGAAAAACAGCTATTTCGGAGCAGTCGATACTGCGGGGCTTCCTAAGGACATCTTTTATTTCTACAAATCGGTGTGGAACGAATCCGCAGAGAAATTCATTCATCTTTTCCCGTACTGGGATTTCAACGAGGGTCAGGAAATAGATGTTATGGCGTATACCAACGCGCCTTGCTGCGAGATTTTCGTAAACGGCAAATCACTCGGTCGTGAGACGATCGACCGGGAAAACGGGAAAACGCTCCGTTATCATAAAAAAGCGATCTACGAAAAGGGCGAAGTCGTTGCCGTGGGATATGACGAAAACGGAAATGAAATTTGCAGAGATATCAAAAAAAGCTTTTCCGACCCCGTTAAAACCGTTATTTCTCCCGAAAGGCAGGAAATCAACTCGGACGGCGAGGACGTCGTATTTATAAAGATCTTCACCGTGGACGAAAACGGTACGATAGTTGAAAACGCAAGAAACAGAGTATATATTTACGTTGAGGGCGGAAAGCTTCTGGGTATGGATAACGGAGACTCAACCGACTTTGAGCAGTATAAAACAAATAACAGACGGCTTTTCGCGGGCTATGCCGTATGCGCCGTCAGAGCGAACGGAAATTCAAGCGCGGTAATGGTTACCGCAAAATCCGAGGGTCTTTCGGACGGAGTATGTTTTATTAAAGTAAATCCCTGCATGGTTCGCGAGGGAGTTTCCGACAACTTCTTTGTTCCCCTCGAAAGTATGTCAGACGCCGATGTTCCCATAAGAAAGATCGAGTGTTCTTCCGGCGGAAAAACACTCCGCAAAGAAAATGTCTCCGATACCGTCACATATCGGATACTCCCCGAAAACGCAACCTATTCCGATATCTCGTTTAAGACCGTAACTCCTCACGGAGCGGATTCTCCCATCGCCGACGCGGTTTCGGACGGAGATAATAAGATAAAGATCACGGCAAAGGGCGACGGAGAATTCCTTTTGCGTATCTGCGCAAACAACGGAAGCCGATTCCCTCAGATAATATCGGAGGTGCCTTACATCTGCGAGGGTCTCGGAGAAGCGGTAAGATCGCCTTACGATTTTGTACGCGCCGAAGCCTTCAACGAACATTCCGACAGCGTGAACTTTATCGGAAACGGCGCTCTCGCGGGCTTCGGAAACGGAGGCTATGCCGTATACGACGGCTTTGATTTCGGTCGGGCGGGAACACGGAAAATAATTCTTCATCTGGGGCATAATCTCGGACACGATATTCCCGTGAAGCTTACAATAGGCGAAAGCGTTACGGAAATAATGTTCCCCGACAACAATATGTGGAACGGATTCTCGCCCGCACAGTTCGAGCTTTCCGAGGAAGTAAAGGGTATACGGGATATCAGAGCGGATATTGACGGAAATGTTACCTTCGGAGGATTTGAGTTTGTTCCCGAAAAGGAAAGCACGGCTCTTATAAACGCTTCCTCCTGCGACGAGATCTACGGAGACGACTATGCGATAAGGGACGGCAGAGTTGAAAACATCGGAAACAATGTCGTTCTCACATTCAAGGATTTCGATCTCGGAGACGGCGTTAATAAAATAACCGTTACCGGCAGGACCGAAAACGAAACAAATACAATAGAACTTCGCGTGAACGAAAACGGGGCGCAGAAAACGATCCTTCTCGAATTCAGAAGATCGGCTGATTTCACCCCGCAGATATTCGATATAGAAAAGCTATCCGGGAAATATGACCTGAGCTTTGTATTTTTACCGGGGAGCAAATTTGATTTTGAAAGCTTCAGATTTGGCATATGAACAGAAAAAAAAGAAAAAATAAGGAAATAAGAGCCGCCGCAGCTGTTTTCGGAGCGGGGATCGTCCTGGCGGCAATTATGTTCGCCGCAACAAGGAATAACGCGGAAATTCCCGATGAATCCGAAATAACGGTCATGGGAACGAATATATTCGAAAGTGAGACTTCTTTCGAGGAAAACGCCGAAACCGAGGAATCTTCCGTAACAAAAGCGTATATCGTTACGGCGCAAACAGAGGATATAATGACGGGAGACGGCACTTCCGACCAAAGGGAACATGAAGACGAAAGCACTTCATACGCGGACGGCGGAGAAACAGACGAAACAACAGTATCCGACGTGACAAAAACAGTGATAACTCACCGCGACCGCAGCGCGTATAACGGAAGCTCCGTTTATGTCGATATGGAAAATATCAGTCAGGATCCCGAACTTCCGGTGGGCTGTGAGATAACCGCTCTGGCGATACTTCTCGGTTACTGGGGGTTTAACGCGGACAAATGCGATCTTGCGAGAAACTACCTTCCCATTTCAAGCGGAAGATACAAGTACGAGGACGGCAAGACCTATAAGGACAGCTTCTTTGACTATTTTATCGGAGATCCGTTCTCACGCGGCTATGGCTGTTTCTCGAACGCCATAGAATCGGCGGCGGATTCCTACATAAACGACAACGGAGGAGGGTACCGCGTCAAGAATATTTCCGGCTGCGATCCCGACACTCTCTACCGATATCTTGAGGACGAGATCCCCGTGATTGTATGGGCTACCGACGGAATGATAGAACCCGAATACTATGAGACATGGTACGACATTGATACGGGAGAGCAGCTCGACTGGTATCTGAATGAGCATTGTGCGGTGCTTGTCGGCTTCGATATGGATAAGGGAACAGTTACCCTCAACGACCCGCGCAAGGGGATAATCGATTACGATATCGATAAATTCGAGACAAGGTTTTCTCAAATGCACAGTCAGGCTCTCGTTATCCTCCCCGAAGAGGATTCGGGCGGCGATGATTACTATGTACCTGCCGGGACGGAAACCGAAACAGAAACTCAGACCGAAAAGGAAACCGAAAAGGAAAACGAATCCGTGTATGAATCCGAGGACTATGATGAAACAAAAACAGAATCGGAAACGGTATACGATGAAAGCTATAAAGATGATGAAAGCTATGACAGTGACGATAATAATTCATATGAAATAGAAATTGACGAAGATTAAATAGCGGCGGGGAAAGTTATCCCTGCCGCTTTTTTTACATAAAATATTTATATTTGGAAGTAAGTCTGAGAAGAAGCTCCAGTCTTACTTTATCCTTAAATTCCGGCTTTACCATATAATAGATGTAATTTTCCAGAACATTTATATCGGGAACGCTCCTGCCCTCTATCTTAAAATTCTTAAATCCCATGGGAACGTATTTTTCGTAAATGCTCTGCGGTGTGACATGAGTTTTGTAGCTGACAGTATCGTAAAGATGGAGCTTCATCCGGTCGCATCTGAACTCTTCAGGCTTAAAGAAAGCCTTTTCACCGTATTTTTCGTGAAATTCGGCGCATTTTATGTGGTTTATGCCGATGTTTTCATAATGCTCTTTTCTCCGCGGGCAGTGGGGTATACAGCACGCGTTTATGAGTATTTCTATTTTTTCTTTATGAGGCATTTTTTCGAGAACATCGAACTCATTGTTCCAGTTGTAATCGAGAACGACAAGACTGTAATCTTTTTCAAGCTCTTCGGATAATTTATCAAAATCCTCGATTTGCTTGCAGGTCGAGCTTGTTATCTTTACGGACGGATATTTTTCCCTGATATATTCCTCCAGCAGCGGAGACGTGACAATGACCTCATTGATCCTGTTGTCAGCCATTTTCATGACGCTGTTGCAGAATTTATCGTTTAAATGCTCTTCCTTTAAAAGCGGATTTGTAAAGGTGAACCGACAGGGTATTCCGCGTCCGTTGAACTGTTTCAGTATTTCGGAGATCACTCTCGGATCAATCGTTCCTTCAAAATATCTCCCGCCGTTCCAGAGAGAAGTGGGAAATGTTCCGTAAACCGAGCCAACCTTAACGTTATCGTGAAAATATTCGGGGAATTTTTTCATATAATCGATAAGCAGGATATTGAGCTTGAAGTGCCTTAGAAAATCGGGAATGTGATAATATATTTCCATCTGTGAAGCTCCTATCAATCAAAATAAATACGGAGAAATACCGTGTATAACGGCGGTTGTTTTTTATTCATATTTTCTCTCCATTCTTTTCAGGTTTTCGGAAAACCTTGCCATATCTTCGATCTTTATCTGTTCGGGGCGAAGATTCGACGCAAGTCCCGATTTTTCCATAGCGGAAATCACGTCTTTTTTTTCAATCCCAAGTGCGGACGAAACGGAATTCGCGGCTGTTTTTCTCCGCTGTGAAAAAGCTCCTCTTACGACTTTGAAGAAGAATTTCTCATCGGAAACGGGAAAGGGAGCGTTTTCCCTGATATCGAGTCTTATCACTGCGGAATCTACGTTCGGCGAGGGATAAAAGCTCCCTCTCGGAACGCCAAACAGAAGCTCAGGCTCGCTGTAATACCGAACGGCATAGGTTACAGCTCCGCATTCTCTGGTTCCCGTTTCTGCTGTGAGACGTTTCGCCGCTTCCTTTTGCACCATGACTGTGACAGACCTTATCGGGAGCTTGCTTTCAAGCAGATACATAATTATCGGAGAAGTGATATAATACGGAAGGTTCGCACAGACAGCCGCTTCAAGTCCCGAAAAGTATTCTTCGGTGATTTTTCTCAGGTCGGTTTTCATAATGTCCGCATTGATTATTTTCACATTATCATATTCGGAAAGAGTTTCGCGGAGTACGGGAATGAGCCTTTCGTCAATTTCCACGGCGCATACCTTTTCGGCGCGCTTTGCAAGCTCGTTTGTGAGAACTCCGAAGCCTGTGCCTATCTCGATTATTCCGAAGCCCTGTTTTGCGTTTCCCATTTCGGCGATTTTCGGGCAGACAGACGGACTTGTTATAAAATTCTGACCGAGAGCCTTTGAAAAAGAAAAACCGTGACGGTTCATTATGTCCTTAATGACATTTATATTTGTAAGATTATCCATATTGCGTTAATCTTCTTCCGAAGCTTCGAGAGACGCGATTTCCGAAAGCCATAAATTTGCGCTTGCGTCGCTGGGACAGCGGAAATCACCCCTCGGCGATAATGTCACGCTTCCGACCTTTGGTCCGTCGGGCAGACAGGAACGTTTGAACTGCTGGGCGAAAAATCTTCTGTAAAAAACGCCGAGCCATTTTAATATCGTTTTCCTGTCATATGTTCCCCTGAAGGACAGACACGCAAGGCGGAAGATCTTTGACGGCGTGAATCCCAAACGGAGCATATAGTAAAGAAAGAAATCGTGAAGCTCATAAGGACCTACGATATCCTCGGTTTTTTGAGAAATATCTCCGTTTTCGGACGGCGGCAGAAGTTCGGGAGATACGGGGGTATCGAGAACATCGCGGAGAACATCCGAAAGCTTTTCATCCGCGTGTTCCGCCTCATACGAAACAAGATATCTGACAAGAGTTTTCGGAACAGAACAGTTTACTCCGTACATCGACATATGATCGCCGTTATAGGTAGCCCAGCCGAGAGATAGCTCGGATAAGTCTCCCGTACCGATAACGATACCTCCCGACTGATTGGCGATATCCATTAAGACCTGTGTTCTTTCTCTTGCCTGACAGTTCTCGTAGGTCACATCGTGAATATTTTCGTCATGCCCGATATCCTTAAAGTGCCGGCGAACCGATTCCGAGATATTCACCTCTTTTAAAACCGCGCCGTAAGCCTCCGCAAGAGAAAGCGCGTTGTTTTTCGTGCGGCTTGTCGTCCCGAAGCAGGGCATGGTGACGGTGATTATCCCTTTGTGAGAAAGTTTCAGCATATCGAACGCGTGAACGGTGACGATAAGCGCAAGAGTCGAGTCGAGTCCGCCCGAAAGACCTATCACGGCGGTTTTGCATTTTATTGCTTTCAGTCTTGTCGCAAGTCCGACAGCCTGCATGGCGAGTATTTCCTCGCACCTTTCGTCAAGCTCGGTCTTATACGCGGGAACGAACGGCAGAGAGGGAAATTTCCTTGTGAGAGCAGTATCCGTTTTTTCAAGAGTGAAAGCAAAGCAATGCTCTCGTGTTTCGGGATAGGTATTCATTCTTCTTCTTTCGGCCGCAAGCTTTGATACGTCTATTTCAGAAATTATTATTCCGTTTGAGAACTTTTTGCTTTCCGCGAGAACAGTGCCGTTTTCGGCGATTATGTTATGCCCCGAAAAGATCATATCCTGCGTGGATTCGCCAAATCCCGCCGAGGCGTAGATATACCCCGCTATGAGCTTTGCCGACTGGAATTTAACAAGACCCTTTCTGTAAGAGTCTTTTCCGATCACTTCGTCCGAAGCGGAAAGATTGCAGATAATTGTCGCTCCTTCGGCCGCGAGCTTGTCCGACGGGGGAGACGGAACCCACAGGTCTTCGCATATCTCGATTCCGACGGCAAGGTCGGGAATATCGTCAACATAGAAAACTCCGCGCGGGTTAAATGCGGCGGATTTTTTTCCGCATATCTCCACTGTAAAGCAGTCATCCCCGAGATTTTTTCCCGATGTGAAATGCCGTCCCTCATAGAATTCGGAATAATTCGGGATATTCATTTTCGGAACTATCCCGACTATATTTTTCCTGTTTATTGCCGCGGCGCAGTTATAGAGCTTTCCGCCGAATCTTAGCGGAAGTCCCGCGATTATAAGCGCGTCAAGATTTGAAACCGCCCTTGAAATCTCGAGAAGAGCCTTTTCCGCGCCGTCAAGAAGCGTCTGCTGTAAAAACAGATCGCCGCAGGTATATCCCGTAACGCAAAGTTCGGGAAAAACGATTATTTTCGCTCCCTGCTTTGCCGCTGCTTTCGCGTTGTCGATTATGCTTTTTGCGTTATAATCACAGTCGGCGACGCGTATTTCGGGAGTAACAGCCGCAACCTTGATAAATCCGTCTTTCATGGTTTTTCACCTTACTGTTTTTCAAAATAAATAACCTTGGAAGAGAAATCTCCGTTTAAATTAACATCGATGCCCGCATTCATAAGAATGTTTCCGCTGTGAGTTTCCCCCGTTTCGGAGTTTTTATACAAAGCATCGGGAAGGAGTCCTTTGAGCTTTATTCTTCTGCTCGGATAATTCGGACGGGCAAGAGCCTGAACATAAGTAAACGCCGCTGTTTTCTTATCCTTTGAAACGAACATCCACGCATCCCAGGTGTTGTCTTTGAAGATATTTCCTATTCTGTACTGATCGCCTTCGCGGACAAGGGGATTATATTTCTTGAATTCTTTGATCTGCGCGGGTATCTGACTGCGGTCATTTTCGGATATCCTTGTGATATCGAGTTCATATCCGAAAGTTCCGACCATAGCGACGTTTCCTCTTGTATTAAACGGAGTGTTTCTCCCGACGGTATGATTAGGGCAGTCGGAGACGTGCGCTCCCATTGCGCTTGCGGGATAACAAAGGGAAGTTCCGTATTGAATTTTCAGTCTTTCGTATGCGTCGGTATCATCGGATGTCCATATCTGCGGGGAGTAGAATAACATTCCCGCGTCGAATCTTGCTCCGCCGCCCGAACAGTTTTCAAGCAGGATATGCGGATAATCCGAGGTGAGCCTGTTCTGGAGATCGTATACTCCGAGAACGTATCTGTGCCAGAGTTCTCTCTGTCTTTTTGCGGGAAGAGAGGACGAGCCGACTTCTGTCAGCTGACGGTTCATATCCCACTTGATATA
>CAZCUQ010000052.1:0-12424 GCA_964501705.1 uncultured Ruminococcus sp.
CCTTTAAAAGTACTTGCTGTAATTTTAATACAATTCAGAGATAATTTCATTATATAATCTGACGGTTATTATAGAAAATCTGCTGTATTTTGTTGCGATTTGAAAAATTGTATGATATACTGTAAAAAAGGGGGAATCTTATGGCAATAATCGAACACGCGGGATACTATGAAGATCCTATGTACGGAGCAAGTCACATACATACTTCCTGCGAAATAATGTACGTTGTCAGCGGGAAGCTGACCGTTACAATCAACGGGCAGGAAATACGGCTTACGGGCGGACACTGCCTGCTCATAAAAAGCCGCTGTCACCATAATGTCAAAGCAGCGAAAAATGAGGAATACAAACGGTTTATTTCAATAATAAATCCCTGGGAGCTTAGGAAACAGCTTGTTCGTCCCGACCTTTTCGCGATGCTTACCGATACGGGGAAAAGCGGTTTTATTCATCTTGAAAATGGTTCAAAGATGTACGGCGGATTTGAAAAAATGACTGAAATATTTAAGGATGGCGGAAATCTATATGAGGAATTAAGCGCGGTTTTAAGCGTTCTTTCCGAATTTTATGAGAAGCTCAGACCACGCGAAAGCAGATCTGAGGAGAAATCCGCAAGACGCATTTCCGACAAGGTGCGTTCGTATATTGAGCGGAATTATGCGGATAACATTAAAATTTCACAGCTCGCGGCGGATAATTTTATAAGCGAGGGGTATCTCTCCCATGCGTTCAAAGCGGAAACGGGAATGTCCCCACGTGAATACCTTTCCCATATACGCTGTACGAGAGCCTATGAGCTTATCTGTCATACCACGATGAAATTTGCGGATATAGCGGGAAATACAGGCTTTTGCTGTGCAAACGACATGAGCAGGAAGATACGGGAGTATTACGGTAAATCGCCTACGGAAATCAGGTTTGGAAAATAGACGCCCCCGGAAACTGTCGCACGACTGCCGGTAAAATCTTTTGCCGTATGCTTTTTTCCTGCTTGTCGGAAAAACAAAGGAGCGGGTTTAAATTATTTTTCCGTCGGAAATCGTTACTGTTCTGTCCGCCTGCTCGGCGATCTTCGGGTCGTGAGTGATAAGGACAAGAGTCTGCTCGTACTTTTTGATCGAGGATTTCAGAAGTTCCAAAATCTCCTTTCCCGATTTGCTGTCTAAGTTTCCCGTAGGTTCGTCCGCAAGGATCACCGATGGGTGAGTGATAAGCGCTCTCGCAATGGCAATTCTCTGCTGCTGACCTCCCGAAAGCTGATGAGGATAGTGAGTCATTCTGTCACGTAACCCTATGGTTTCGATAATGTCGTTTAAGTAATCTTCATCGGGCTTTTTGCTGTCCAGAGACAGCGGAAGCAGGATGTTTTCCCTCGCCGTCATTACGGGAATAAGATTGAAAAACTGAAAAACAAAGCCGACTTTTCTTCTTCTGTAAACGGCAAGCTCCGATTCCTTCCGAGAGAAAACGTCCGTGCCGTCAACGGTGAGTTTTCCGGATGTGGGCGAGTCCATCGCACCCAAAATGTGAAGAAGAGTCGATTTCCCGCTTCCCGACTGACCGATGACCGAAACGAATTCTCCCCTTTCGACCTGAAAATCAACATTATCGAGAGCGCGTACTTCGGTGTCTCCTTTTCCGTAAATCTTTGTTAGACCTTCGGCGGATATTATTGCTGACATTTTCATTCTCCTTCCCTTGCGTGCGACGAGAGCAGCGCCGAGTATTTTTCCCGAAATTCCGTAAAGCTTCCCTCGTCGAGGGCTTCCCTTATTTTTTCAAGAAGAGTATTGTAAAAATAAAGATTATGCGTGACCGCAAGCCTGCCCGCGAGCTGCTCCTCCGACTTGAAAAGATGCCGTACATAGGCTCTGGAAAAGTTTTTGCAGGTCGGACAGTCACATTCGGGGTCGATGGGTCGGCTGTCCGTTTCGTAGCATTTATTCGTTATGTGGCGTATTCCCTGCCATGTAAATATAGTTGCGTGACGGGCGTTTCTGCTGGGCATAACGCAGTCGAACAGATCTATACCGCGCCAGACTCCCTCGATTATATTTGAGGGGGTGCCTACGCCCATAAGATAGCGTATCTTGTTTTCGGGCATATGAGGAACAACAATGTCGAGAATATGGTACATCTCCGAAACGGATTCTCCCACGGCAAGTCCTCCCACCGCGTATCCGTCCATGTCAAGCTTTTTGATCTCATCCATGTGTCGGATTCTGAGATCGTCGAAAACAGAGCCTTGATTTATCCCGAAAAGGAGCTGTTTTTTGTTAATCGTATCGGGAAGCGAACTCAGCCTTTCCATTTCCTCTTTGCACCTGTAAAGCCAGCGCGTTGTTCTCTCGCAGGAATTTTTCGAGTATTCGTAAGCTTTGCGGGTGATTTTTTCTTTGGTTTTTTCGTCCATTTCGTCCTTTATCTGAGCCATATGATTATCGACGCATTCGTCAAACGCCATTGCAATTGTTGACGCAAGATTTGACTGTATCCGCATGGACTGTTCGGGGCCTATGAAGATTCTTTTTCCGTCTATGTGAGAATTGAAGTACACTCCTTCTTCCCTGATCCTGCGAAGTCTCGCCAGAGAAAAAACCTGAAAGCCTCCGCTGTCGGTCAGTATAGGTTTGTCCCAGTTCATGAATTTATGAAGACCGCCGAGCTTGCGGATGACCTCGTCCGACGGTCTCAGATGCAGATGATAGGTATTGCAAAGCTCCACCTGACATTTTAAGCTGTTTTTGAGATCGATCGATGAAACTCCGCCCTTTATGGCCGCAGATGTTCCGACATTCATAAAGCAGGGAGTCTGAAAGGTTCCGTGAACAGTCTCGAATTTTCCCCGTCTTGCGTTTTTTTCGGTTTTGATAAGTGTGAACATTAAGTTTTATCTCCCTCGTGAGTCCTGTTTTCGTGCTTTTCATAGTAGCCGATAAGTTCTCCGTTTTCGTCCCGCAGAGCGACAATATAAACGTCATAATCATATTTGCTGTTATAAAATGTAAACACTCTGTTCAAATCGGGATTTTCTTTAAAATCATTGATGGTTTTTGTGATGCTTTCAACGCTTTTTTCATTATGGCAGTCAAATATTGATTTGCCTATAAGAGCCGCTCCTCCGCGCTTTTCGTATCTTTGCACCGCGGCTTTGTTCATGTAAACTATATTGTGTTCTATGTCGCAGATAACGGTGTGGTCGGGATTGTTCTCAACGTATGCTTTGAAAAAAATGTTTATATCCATTTCAGTCTCCTTTTAAATTATGATCATGGAATCGCCGAAGCTGAAAAAGCGGTATTTTTCGGCAACGGCTGTTTTATATGCGTCCATTGTTTTTTTATATCCCAAAAACGCCGAAACAAGCATAATAAGCGTGCTTTCCGGAAGATGAAAATTCGTGATGAGTCCGTCTGTGATTTTGAATTTATATCCCGGATAAATGAAAATATCGGTATAGCCGTCACATTCATGTACCATTCCGTTTTCATCGGCGGCGCTTTCAAGAGTGCGGCAGGATGTCGTTCCCACGCAGATAACGCGCCCGCTTTCCGATTTGGTTCTGTTAATAAGCTCCGCCGTTTCCTTCGGAATGATATAATGCTCGGTGTGCATTTTATGGTCAAGGATATTGTCCTCCTTGACGGGACGGAAAGTTCCAAGTCCCACATGAAGCGTAACAAATCCGATATTTACGCCCGCGTTTTTTATCTCCTCAAGCTGTTCCTTCGTGAAATGAAGCCCTGCGGTAGGCGCCGCGGCCGAACCGAGATCATGCGAATAAACGGTCTGATATCTTTCCTTGTCCTTTAATTTTTCCTTGATGTACGGCGGCAGGGGAGTCTGTCCGATCTTTTCAAGTGCCGTAAAGAAATTCTCCTCGCATCTGAACCTCGCGATACGGTTTCCGTCGTCCTTAACTTCAACTATTTCGGCTGTGAGGATATCATCGCCGAAGATGAATTCGGCTCCTTTTTTTGCCTTTTTTCCGGGGCGCACGAGAATTTCCCAGAGCTTGTCTCCCTTTTGCTCGAGGAGAAGAAATTCCATAGCCGCTCCCGTGTTTTTCTTAACGCCGTAAAGCCTTGCGGGAAGAACCCTCGAATCGTTAAGTATAAGCGTATCACCTTTTTTAAGGTATTCGCATAGATTATAGAAACGGTCATGTGTGATCTTTCCCGTTTCGCGGTCAATTATCATAAGCCGGGAACTGTTCCGCGGTTCGAGCGGAGTCTGCGCGATAAGCTCTTCGGGAAGGTCGTAGTAAAAATCGGATCTAAGCATGATATTATCCTTTCAAAATTATACAATATAATTATATCGCATATTTTCCTTTTTTGCAATAGATTTTTTAAAAAATATGCGTATTTTCCACTTGACAAACAGTCAATTGTGTGATACAATGTTTTTTAGCTGATAGAGGAGCGGCAAAGATAAGTAACGGACGAAAAGATATCCCGTATCGACAGGATTCGTCCGCAAAATGCGATGCCGCCGAGGATACGGAAAAATATGGGAATATTCCGTGTCCGGCCGCACGCTTAACAGGTCTGCGGCTGTCATCATTTTATGATGGAGCGCTATCGGGCGTAAAATATTTACGTCGGAACATTCCGTTATAGCTTGATGAATCGGTTTATGCCGATTTTTTTATTATTATAAAGGAGTTAGGAAAATGAAACAGTATAACGTTGGCGTCATAGGCGCAACGGGTATGGTGGGACAGCGTTTCTGCACGCTTCTTGCCGAACATCCGTGGTTTAAGGTAAAGATACTCGCGGCATCTCCGAGGAGCGCGGGAAAAAGATACGAGGACGCTGTGGGGAAAAAATGGGCAATGACGTCTCCCATTCCCGAAAGCTTAAAGGATATGATAGTTGCGGACGCGTCGGCGGATATCGAAAAGATCGCTTCGCAGGTGGATTTCGTATTCTGTGCGGTCGATATGAAAAAGGAAGAGATCAGGGCGCTTGAGGAAAAATACGCAAAGGCGGAAATTCCCGTTGTATCGAATAACTCGGCAAACAGATTTACTCCCGATGTTCCGATGGTCGTTCCCGAGATAAATCCGGATCACATTGAGATAATAAACGCGCAGAGAAAGCGTCTCGGCACAAAAAAAGGTTTTATTGCGGTGAAGTCAAACTGCTCACTTCAGAGCTATGTTCCCGCGCTTCACCCTCTCAAGGATGAATTCGGCATTGACAGAGTTCTCGTCTGCACATATCAGGCGATTTCGGGAGCGGGAAAAACATTTGACACAATGCCCGAAATCATAGACAACGTTATCCCCTACATTGGCGGAGAAGAAGAAAAATCCGAGCAGGAACCTCTGAAGCTTTGGGGAAAGATCGAGGGAGACAGGATCGTTTCCGCCGCAGAGCCTCTCTTTACGGCTCAGTGTTTCCGCGTTCCCGTATCGGACGGTCACACGGCGGCGGTTTTTGTAAAATTCAAGAAAAAACCGACAAAGGAAGAAATTATCGACAGATGGGCAAAATTTTCGGGAGTTCCCCAGGAGCTTTCTCTTCCGAGCGCTCCCAAGCAGTTTATCCACTATTTCACAGAGGATAACCGTCCTCAGGCTAAGCTTGACAGAAATATTGAAAACGGCATGGCGATCGAAGTCGGCAGACTCAGAGAGGATAATCAGTACGACTACAAATTTGCCTGCCTTTCGCACAATACGCTCAGAGGCGCGGCGGGAGGAGGAGTTCTCCTTGCGGAGCTTCTGGCGGCAAAGGGATACTTTGATTGATTGAAAGGAATTGATCCTAATGAAAAAGCGTACTATTTTTACCGGCGCGGGAGTTGCGATAATCACTCCCATGAATCCCGACGGAAGCATTAACTATGATGTTCTCGCGGATATTCTGGAGGATCAGATCGCAAACGGCACCGACGCGATAATTACCTGCGGCACAACGGGTGAATCCGCGTGCCTTACGGACGAAGAACATAAGGCTGTCATAAAATTCACGGTAGAACGGGTAAACCACAGAATTCCCGTAATAGCCGGCACAGGCAGCAATCACACGGATTATGCCGTAGAGCTTTCAAAGGAAGCGGAAAATCTCGGCGCGGACGCTCTGCTTGTCGTTACTCCCTACTACAACAAGACCTCGCAGAGAGGACTTGTCGTTCACTATGAGACTATTGCGGACGCGGTGAATATTCCGCTAATCCTTTATAACGTTCCGTCAAGAACGGGCGTGAATATTTCCGCCGATACATTCAAAGCTCTCGCGGCTCATAAGAATATCGCCGCGATAAAGGAAGCAAGCGGAAATATCTCCCAGATAGCGGATATCTTCGCCGCCTGCGGAGAGGAGCTTGATATTTACAGCGGAAATGACGATCAGATAGTTCCCATAATGTCTTTCGGCGGAAAGGGTGTTATTTCCGTGCTTTCAAATGTTGCTCCGAAAATTACGCACGATATCTGTCAGGCTTGTCTTGACGGAGATTATAAGACAGGAGCGGCATTGCAGCTGAAGTATCTTGATTTGTGTCATGCGCTTTTCTGCGATGTTAATCCCATTCCCGTAAAGGAAGCTATGAATATTTTGGGCTACAAAGCGGGAGAATGTCGTCTTCCTCTATACAAAATGGAGGACGCTAAAGTCGAGAGACTTAAGAAAGCTCTTGAAATTTTAAAGTAACAGCAAAGTCTGAATTGTCCGCAAATCCTGATAACAGGCGATTTGCGGACAATTTAAAATAATATGAAAAGGACTGATAAAATGGTAAAGATAGCAATAAGCGGCGCTTCGGGAAAAATGGGTAAAGTCATTTCCTCCGTGATAAGCGACAGGGAGGACTGCGAAACAGCTTTCGGCATAGATAAGATAACCGATAAATACGGAGATTTTGAAATATATTCGTCTCCCGCCGAAGCACCGTCCGCGCCTGATGTTATACTTGATTTTTCGCACCCCTCGGCGCTGTCGGGACTTCTTGAATATTCTCTTGCAAACGGAGTGCCTCTGGTTCTCTGCACCACTGGATATTCCGACGAGCAGACCGCAGAAATAAAAAAATCCGCCGGGAGCATACCGATATTCTTTTCGTTCAATATGTCTCTCGGAGTAAATCTTCTGGCAAGTCTCGCGAGAACTGCGGTATCAGTCCTCGGAAACGGATACGATATTGAAATTGTCGAAAAACATCACAATCAGAAGATAGACGCTCCCAGCGGAACGGCAATCATGCTCGCGAACGCTGTCAACGAAGCGGCGGGGAACAGATATAATTTCGTCTATGACCGCCATTCAAGACGGCAGAAAAGAGACGCGGACGAAATCGGCATCCACTCGATAAGGGGCGGAACGATAGTCGGTCAGCACGATATAATTTTCGCGGGAAGAGACGAGATAATCACTCTTTCGCACGAAGCGGATTCAAAGGAGGTTTTCGCCGTAGGCGGCGTGAACGCGGCTGTCTTTATGAAGGGAAAGAGTGAGGGTCTTTATGATATGTCGGATTTAATAAAAAGCAAGTAAAAAAATTGTTAAAAATGACAAATGAAAAACTCTTGACAAAACTGAATTCTTGTTGTATACTATTTTAGTAATTGATTATTTCATAGCACTACTGTTTCTGTATCATGTTATGGGCTGCTATGTGTATCATATCATTATGCAGAATCGGAGGTGCTGACTATGAAAGAGGGAATTCACCCTAAGTACGAGGAAACTACAATTACCTGTGCCTGCGGAAACGTTATAAAGACCCGCTCCACAAAGAAGGATATCAGAATTGAAATCTGCTCGAAATGCCATCCTTTCTATACAGGTAAGCAGAAGCTCGTTGATACGGGCGGACGTGTTGACAGATTCAACAGACGTTTCGGTATAGATAAGTGATATCTGCAAAAATGAAAATTTGCCTTTTCGGTTTTCCCGAAAAGGCTTTTCGTCATGTAAAGGTATGATTTAATGGATAACAGCAGCTACAAAACCGTAAAAGACTTTGCCGAAGCCGCGTTTGTTGAAAGAAAATCAGAGTTTATCGGATATCTCAAGCACGTAAATACGGAAGAAGAAGCCGTTTCTTTCATCGGGGAAATACGGTGCAGACACAGAAAAGCCACACATAACGTTTATGCGTATATTCTCAGAGAGGGGAACGCTTCAAGATACTCCGATGACGGCGAACCTCAGGGAACGGCGGGCGTGCCTGTTCTCGAAACGCTGAAAAAAGAGGGCCTTACCGATATCTGCTGCGTGGTAACGCGATATTTCGGAGGAATCCTTCTCGGCGGCGGGGGACTTGTCAGAGCGTATTCGCACAGCGCGAAAATTGCCGTTGACGCTTCCGAAATAATGGAAATGAATCGATGTTTCCCTGTGGAGATATCTTCGGATTATAATCTTTACGGTAAGATAAATTACGTTCTTCCCGAATTTGAGGTAAAAACTCTGGATACGGAATTTACCGAAAATGTAAAAATCAAGCTTATCGTTAAGGAAGAACTTCTTTCGGTTCTGTTGAAAAAAATCGCCGATATCTCAAACGGACAGTCGGTGGTTACTGTCGGCGAGCTTTCTTTTGAAAATTTTGCATAAAAATCGTCACCGACGCTTGTTTCCTTTTGTACAGCTATACAAAGCTGCGCTTTGAAAAAAGGGAAATCGGTCGCTTTTTGCGTATATATAATTGATATGATTTTCGGGAGGGATAGATGTGAATGTCAGAGAACAAACAGAGCTTCTTGAACTCGGCACGCTGTGCGAAGAAGCCTGTACGGCAAGAAATCACGGGAAAAGACGATATTTTGAGGAAATGTGTCCCGTAAGAACCTGTTTCCAGCGCGACCGCGACAGAATTCTTCATTGTAATGCCTTTTTAAGGCTTAAACACAAAACTCAGGTCTTTTTATCCCCGCTCGGAGATCATTACAGAACGCGGCTCACTCACTCGCTTGAGGTAGCTCAGATCGCGAGAACTGTTGCAAGAGCACTGAGGCTGAATGAGGATCTTACCGAAGCCATCGCTCTCGGACATGATCTGGGACATACGCCTTTCGGTCACTGCGGAGAGGCAACTCTTAACGAGATATGCCCTTACGGCTTCAGGCATTACATACAGTCGGTGAGAGTTGTCGAATATATCGAAAACAACGGCAAGGGCTTAAATCTCACCTATGAGGTGAAAAACGGCATTGCCTGCCATACGAATAAGGTAGCCGCCACAAGAGAGGGATATCTTGTCCGAATCGCCGATAAGATCGCTTACCTCAACCACGATATAGATGATTCGATACGCGCGGGAGTTATTACCGAGGATATGATACCGTCTGAAATAACCGATGTTCTCGGTCACTCGAAAAGCGAGAGGATCACTACGATGATAACATCGATAATAAATAACGGAGCGTCCGATATCCGCATGGACGATGAGATAAAAATCGCAGAGGATAAGCTTCACGCTTTCATGTACGAACACGTTTACTACAATCCCACCGCAAAGTCCGAGGAGGGAAAGGCGAAAATGCTTCTTGAAAAGCTTTATATGCATTTTCTCAAAAATCCCGAAAAAATGCCCTCAGAGTATAAGGCAATAATTGACAGAGTCGGAAAAGAACGTGCCGTCTGCGATTATGTTGCGGGCATGACCGATTCCTTTGCCATTAATATGTTCACCGAACTGTTCGTGCCGAAAAGCTGGCACATCTGACTTTTCGGAAAATTTGACGGTGAAACAGTATGAAAGTGAGGTAAAAAATGCCGCTTCCCGATGATTTCATCTATTCGCTGAAGCAGAATAATCCAATAGACAGCGTGATGTCGGGTTATGTTTCGCTTAAAAAGCAAAGCAGGGATTATGTTTGCCTCTGTCCGTTCCATTCGGAAAAAACGCCGTCCTGTTCGGTTCGTCCGACTGAGGGGTATTTTCACTGCTTCGGCTGCGGCGCGGGCGGAGACGTTATAACCTTTATAATGAAAATAGAAAATCTCGAATACATTGAGGCTGTGAAGTTTCTCGCCGAGCGCGCGGGAATGAGTATGCCCGATGAAGCGGAAAATAACAGCTACTCAAAGCTGAAAAACCGTATTTTCGAGATAAACCGTACTGCCGCAAAATTTCTGAACTATACGCTTACAAAATCCTCCGAGGGAGAAAAGGGAAGAAGATATTTTGCCGCGAGAGAGCTTATGCCCAAAACCATTATAAAATACGGTTTGGGATACGCTCCCGATAAATGGCATTATCTTTCCGATCATTTAAAATCCGAGGGGTATTCAGATGAGGAAATAATCGCCGCAAATCTCGCGGGAAGAACAAAAAAAGGCGATCTTTACGACATTTTCCGCGACAGGGTGATTTTTCCCATAATCGATCTTCGGGGAAACGTCATTGCTTTCGGCGGAAGAATAATCGACGGGGACGGACCGAAATATTTAAACAGCTCCGATACCGCCGTATTCAAGAAAAGCCGAAATCTTTTCTCGATGAATTTCGCGAAAAAATCAAATGAAAAACGGCTTATTCTCGCCGAGGGGTATATGGATGTGATTTCCATAAATCAGGCGGGCTTTGAAAACACGGTGGCGACTCTCGGAACTTCTCTCACTCCCGAACAGGCGCGGCTGATGGCACAGTATGCGGAGGAGATCATAATCTGCTATGACAGCGACGGCGCCGGACAAACCGCTTCGGCGAGAGCGATAAATCTTCTCTCCGAGGCGGGGCTTCGGGCGAGAGTTATCCATATGGAAGGCGCAAAGGATCCCGATGAATACATAAAAAAATTCGGAAAGCTAAGATTCGGGCAGCTCCTTGACAATTCGGACAGTGCCGTGAATTTTGAGCTTGAAAAATGTAAGAGCGGACTGGATATTTCTTCGGAAATGGGCAAAATAGAATATCTGAAAAAAAGCTCCGAGGTCATTGCAAAGCTTTCATCGCCTATCGAAAGAGATATCTATATTTCAAAAATAGCCAACTCCGGGGGCGTTTCAAAAACAGCAATGGCTGAACAGGTCGATTCTCTCGTGAGAAAAAACAAAAACTCGGCAAAAAAAAGCGAATGGCAGAATATCCGAAACTTTAGCGATATTGGCAGGGATAATCCCGATAAGCTTAAATACCCCGCAAGATACCGTGCGGAAGCGGGACTTCTTTCGTATCTCGTGAAAAATCCCGAAGAATACGAGTTTTTCGCTGAAAATGTCAGACCCGAATACTTTGTGAACGAGATCCACCGAAAAGTTTTTATAAAAATACCCGAATATTCAAAAAATAACTCATATTTTGATATTTATGCGCTTCAGAGTGAATTTACTGCCGATGAAATGGGCAGAATAACGAATGAGCTGTATAAATTCTGTGAAATAGATGTTAATAAACAAATATCACTTGAATATGCCGACACAATAAGGAATGGCTATCTCGACGAGAAAGAGCATATTTCGGCGGGAGAACTCTCCGATGATGAATTCCGCGAGCTGGCACAGAATCTGCGGCGGAAAATGTAATACATATTTACTGTGAAAAATTCAGGAGGAATTATAATGAGCTACAATGACAGCTCCGCAATGGAAACTTTAATGGAACACGGCAAAACTAACGGCAAGCTTACCACTACAGAAATAAACGATGTTATGGAAAAGCTTGACCTTGACGTCGACCAGATCGACAGCTTTTACGACAGCTGCCAGAGCATGAATATCGACATTATCGAGGATTATGATGTTGAAAGCGATCTCAATCTCTCCGACCTGTCTATTCATGGAGACCTTGATCTTCTTGGAGACAGCCCCATTGCAATAGACGATCCCGTGAAGCTTTATCTTAAAGATATAGGGCGTGTTCCTCTTCTTACTGCGGAGGAGGAGATCGATCTCGCCGAAAGAATGGCTAAAGGCGACAGGCGCGCAAGAACAAGACTTATCGAGGCAAATCTGCGTCTGGTCGTTTCCATTGCCAAAAGATACGTCGGCAGGGGAATGCAGCTTTTGGATCTCATTTCCGAGGGAAATATGGGACTTATCAAGGCAGTTGAGAAATTCGATCACACAAAGGGCTTTAAATTCTCGACATATGCCACATGGTGGATAAGACAAGCTATCACAAGAGCCATCGCCGATCAGGCAAGGACGATAAGAATTCCCGTGCATATGGTGGAAACCATTACCAAGGTCAAAAAGGTTCAGAGTCAGCTTCTTCACAAGAACGGACATGACCCTTCGCCGGAGGAAATTTCCGCAGAGCTTGAAATGCCTGTGGAAAAGGTGCGCGAGGTGCTGAAGGTCAGCGCCGACTATATCACCATCCGCTATGACGGCGGTCAGGTCAAGGAGTACAAGCTGACCAAATTCATGCGCTCCAACCACACCACCTGCATCAACCAGCGGCCCATCGTGTCCGTGGGCCAGCGGGTGAGCAAGGGGGAGGCCATCGTGGACGGCCCCTCCACCTC
>CAZCUQ010000053.1:0-12409 GCA_964501705.1 uncultured Ruminococcus sp.
ATGCCGAATATAATCACGGCTGCTTCTGTTGCTTCACTGTTCTTATTGCTTTTCAGCAACAACAAATACGGTGCCATTAACTCAATGCTTCTCAATATGGGAGCAATCAAGGACGTTATTCCGTTTATCAATCAGCCCGGCTCGTCACGAATCCTCGTTATGCTGATCCAGTCATGGATGTGGTTCGGAAATACAATGCTGCTTCTTTTGTCAGGTATTTACGGAATCGATGTTTCCATTTATGAGGCGGCTTCAATAGACGGCTCAAGCGGTCTTAATACCTTTTTCAGAATTACAATGCCTATCTTAAAGCCTATCTTCATCTATGTTTTCATAACATCTATGATAGGCGGTCTTCAGATGTTTGATATTCCTTATCTTCTTCACGAAGGAGATACGCCGAGTTCTTATCTTGAAACCGTTGCTGTTTTCATCTACAAATATTTCCATCAGGCTAACCCGAATTACGGTTATTCCGCTGCTGCATCGGTTATTCTCTTTATTGTTACCTGCGCTTTGGGTATCGTTGTTTACAGATTTAACACCGATCCCACTCAGACCTTTAAGACTAAGAAGAAAAAGCGCTCGAAGATAAGCTTTTAAGGAGGATAATTATGGCAACGAATATGTATAATACTTCAAGCGAGGAATATCAAAAGCATATAAAGGTACAGTCCACCATCAGATTAGTTGTCTGTATCATAATTACAGTAATTTGTCTCCTGCCGATTTATATCATGGTGATAAACTCTACAAGATCTACAAGCAGCATCATCGAAAACGGTATATCACTGGTACCGGGACTGAATCTTTTCGAGAACTTTAAAACTCTTAACGACCCTAACGCGGCTGACGGAGCTTATGTAAGATCTTTTCAGCTTTTTACCGGCTATAAAAACAGCCTTATCATCGCTTTATCCTCTGCCGCACTGTCTGTTTTCTTTTCGGGAATGACGGCATACGGTCTTACGGTATACGATTTCAAGCTCAAAGGACCCGCAACTACCTTTATTCTCGCGGTTATGATGATTCCCATGCAGGTCGTATCAACGGGTTTCTTACAGTTCATGGTGAAGATAGGTCTTAACGACAGTTACATTCCTATCATTCTTCCCTCGATTGCGGCGCCTGCGGTAGTTTTCTACATACTGCAATACATGAAGTCATCTTTCCCAATCTCAATCGTTGAGGCGGCAAGAATAGACGGCTGCGGCGAATTCAGAACATTCATTCAGATAGCGCTTCCTATGTTAAAGCCCGCGTTTGCGGTACAAGCTATATTCACGTTTGTTTCAAGCTGGAACAACTACTATACGCCCTCCATGATCCTCATCTCCAATAAACCCGAACAGCGTACCATGCCTATGATGGTAACAGGCGTTTTAGGAAATGACAAGGTCTCGGAATTCGGAGTAAACTATCTCGTTGTTACGCTTTCCATTCTCCCCGTAATCATTGTTTACCTTTGCCTTTCAAAGTTTATTGTTGCGGGTGTTGCTCTCGGCGGCGTAAAAGAATAAGCGAACAAACATAAATACACATTCATAAGATGAACTGCCGTCACACTTCTTTTAATTTGAAGTGTGACGGTTTTTTCTTCCGACAAAAACAAAAAATTTGTTTTTCGTCATTTTATTTAAAAACAACTACGTTATCAAATGAAAATTATTCGTTAATTTTGCGTAATTCCCTTGACAAATACATGAAAAAGTAGTAAAATTATTTTTGTACACACACAGATGTATTTTCTGTGCGGACGGACTTTTCCGAAGGGAAGTAAAAATATGAATAATTCCGGTTATATCGTAATCAGCAGAGATGTTCTTCCCGAAATTTTTACAAAGGTCATCGAGGTAAAAAAAATGCTTGCCTGCGGAGAGGAAAAAAGCTCCGCGGCCGCCTGCAAAAAGGTCGGTGTTTCAAGAAGCGCATATTATAAATACCGCGACAGCGTTTTTACCTATGAGGAAAAAATGACAGGACGAAACGTAACTTTAGTCGCTGTCCTGCGCGATGAACCGGGAGTTCTTTCAAATCTGCTGTCGGAAATACACAGGGCAGGCGCTAACGTGCTGACTCTTAATCAAAGTATTCCCGTAGACGGTGCGGCTTCCGTCACAATAACTTTAAAGCTTAATCCCCCGAATGATGATGCTTCAATATACCGTCCCATGCTGCTCGGCATTGACGGTGTAGTTGAAGCAAGACTTCTGTCGGGCGAGTAAGCGTATTTTATATTTGCCTTTCGGCAGAATGGAGTTTTTTATATGACAAAAATAGCAATTCTCGGACACGGAGTCGTGGGATCGGGTACGGCTGAATTATTTATTAAAAATAAGGACAATATCAACAGAAAAAACGGTATTGACCTTGAACTTGGCTATATCCTTGATATCAGAGATTTTCCGTCTCTGCCATATTCCGATAAATTTACAAAGGATATTAACGATATCTTAAACGACAAGGATGTTAAGATAGCCGCCGAAGTTATGGGCGGAATCCACCCCGCTTTTGAATTTTCGCGTTCATGCCTTGAAAAGGGTATAAGCGTATGCACCTCAAATAAGGCTCTTGTCGCTGAAAAAGGCGCGGAGCTTCTGAAAATCGCAAGGGAACATGACTGCAATTATATGTTTGAGGCGTCTACGGGAGGAGCTATCCCCGTGATACGTCCGATGGCTACCTGTCTTGCGGGAAACGAAATTACGGCGATCTGCGGAATACTCAACGGAACGACCAATTTTATTCTGACTAAAATGATCGATGATAATATGACCCTCACTGACGCTCTTGAAATGGCTCAGAAGCTCGGATATGCAGAAAAAGATCCGACTGCCGATATCGAGGGACATGACGCTTGCAGAAAGATCTGTATTCTTTCCTCTCTTGCGTTTGAAAAGCACGTCTATCCCGAATGGGTACACTGTGAGGGAATTACATCTCTTACCTTAGAGGACGCAAAATACGCCGAAAACTGGGGCGGAGCAATCAAGCTTATCGCCTCGGTCAAAAAGACGGAAAACGAAAAAATTCTTCCTATGGTTCGTCCGGCGTTTGTTTGCAGCGGAAATCAGCTTTCGCATATCTCCGACGTTTTCAACGGCGTGATGATCTACGGAGACGGCTTCGGCGAAATAATGCTCTACGGAAAAGGAGCGGGGAAACTTCCGACTGCAAGCGCTGTCCTCGGAGATATTATCGACTGCGCAAAAGCAAACGGCAATATGGCGTGCTTCTTGTGGGAAGACAGCAATGATAACAGCTTCATCATGGACTATACACTCGACAAAGTTCATATGTATGTAAGAACAATCGACGTAACAAAAGACGAAATAATTAAGCTCTTCGGCAAGGCTGAATTCCTGACAAGGGAAAATCAACCCGAAAACGAAAAAGCTTTCATCACTCCCCTCCTCACGGAAAAGGATATTATAGAAAAGCTCGGTTCAATGAACGGAAAAGTTCTCGCAAAAATCAGAGTTCTCGATATATGAGGATATAATTTATGATAAAAATACAAATTCCCGCGACAAGCGCGAATCTCGGCGCGGGCTTTGACGCTCTGGGACTTTCCCTCAGCTTTTATAACTACGTTAATATCGGGGAATACGACGGCATTTCCGTAAAAGCTCTCGACGGGAAAGACATTCCCGCCGATGAATCAAATCTCGTTTACGAAACCGCAAAAACTTTATATGAAATATGCGGAAAACCTTTCAAAGGTCTTGAAATCGAACAGATAAACAATATCCCCATGGCAAGAGGTCTCGGAAGCTCCAGCGCGTGTATTATAGCGGGACTTGTGGGAGCAAACAAGCTTCTCGGCGAGCCTCTTAATCTCAATGAGCTTGTCGATCTGTCCTCTCAGATCGAAGGACATCCTGATAACACAGCTCCCGCGCTTCTCGGAGGAATAGTCACCGCCGTTTTTGACGGAAAAAAAGTTCACTGGGTTAAGCAGGAGGTTTTCACTACCCTTAAATTTATCGCGGTGATCCCGGATTTTGAACTAAAAACCGAAAAGGCAAGAAGCGTTCTTCCAAAAGAGATCCCATTTGCGGACGCGGTTTACAATCTTTCGAGAGCGGCTCTTTTCAGTGCGTCTCTGCTGACGGGAAAATATGAGAATCTCCGCACAGCTGTGGACGACAGACTTCATCAGCCGTATAGGATAGAACTTATTCCCCATGCAAAGGACGTCTTTGATACGGCATATTCTTTGGGAGCATACGCTGCGTATATAAGCGGCGCGGGTCCATCGGTTATGACTGTCGTTGACGCCGACAATACTTATTTTGCCGGAAAAATGAGGTTCGCTCTCGACAGGACGGGACTGAATTCATGGGAAGTACACGAATTGCATATAGATAACGCGGGAACACAAATAATAGGATAAATAATTGGGACAGCGGGGAGAATAAAGTGGAGATTGTATATTTTTCTCAGTTGAAACACTATGACGATACAATTAAACTCTATAAAGCGCTTGAATGGTATAATCTGCCGGGATATACCGACGAGGATATCCAAAAAGCAACAGACAGCTTTTATTCGGTATACGCATATGATAACGATACTCTCGTCGGTCTGGGACACGTTGCCTCGGACGGATTTATCGCGGCTATAATCAGCGGCGTCTGCGTAAGACAGGATTACAGACATCACGGAATAGGCGCCGAAATAGTTGATCTTCTTGTGCAGTACTGTCAGAGCGGCATCTATAAAATGAATGTTCAGCTTTTCTGCGAGGACAGTCTCATCAAATGGTACGAGTCACTGGGCTTTGAGAAAAGCGCGATGGGCATGAGAAAAATGATGCCGCATGAGGAAGAACCATGCGCATTGAAAAATAATTTCAATGAAATATACGGTGTGTCGGATATAGCGGAGTTCGCTCCCGATTTTTACTGGTACAATTTTGATTATTTCGGAGATTTCAGCTACTATGGGGGATTGGGTTCGGATGGAGTAAAGGTGCCCTTTATCTCAATGACACTGTACAGCAACGAGCCTGTGAAATTCTCGGCGGATTTTATCTTTGAAAACGTCAGCGAATTTGAAATTGGCTGTATCGGAGTAAGAACTCCCCTATTCGGCTTCGATATAATTAACACAGAGAAATTCGGCTATTCCGAAAGAAAAAGATACAGGATACGTTCTCTTGAGGACGATCATATCGGCTTTTTCTGCGAGTCTATCAGGATAATTTCAATAAACAAGCTTGAATCGCCCACGATAGATAAGCTGAAATTCTTTTCAGACGATCCCGACAACGGACAGAATAACTTCCCGTCGGGAAACATAATTTTATAGGTAAAAAATGGAATACAGCATATTAACATATTCTCCCGATGAAACGATTGCTTTCGCTGAAAAAATCGGAAGGAAGCTTCACGGCGGAGACGTTGTGGCGTATATCGGAGGTCTCGGCGCGGGAAAAACCACATTTACAAGAGGTCTCGCAAAAGGTCTCGGACTTCGTGACGATGTTTCATCTCCGACATTTTCGCTTGTGAACGAATACCGCGGTGATATAACTCTCTATCACTTTGATATGTACCGCATTTTAAACGAAGAGGCTCTCGAAACCACGGGATTTTTCGATTATATGGACGATAGATCGGTGCTGGCTGTGGAATGGTCGGAAAACATCACCGACTCCCTCCCCGACAATACGATCTTTATTGAAATAGAAAGCGTTTCGGACGAAACGCGCAGAATTACCGTTAAAGGAGACGATCGCTTTGCTGATTTTGGGAATTGATACCTCTGGGCATACCGCTTCGGCGGCTGTCTGCGATGGAGAGAATATTTTAGCCGAAAGCTTTGTGATGACTAAGCTCACACAGTCTCAGATAATTCTGCCGCTTGTGCAGAGAGTTCTGTCCGACTGCGGTCATGAAATTAACGATATCGAGGCAATTGCCGCCGTAAAAGGTCCCGGTTCGTACACAGGGATACGTATCGGAATTTCCGCGGCAAAGGGAATTTCTACGGGAAACGGCTGCAAATGCGCGGGAATATCCTCTCTTGAAGCGCTCGCATACAATTTCTCGGAAATTGACTGTGAAGTCTCCGCCGTAATGCTCGCACGGAAAAATCTTCTTTATAACGCGAATTTCAGGGTTAATTCACACTCCGTTGAAAGACTTTCCGCAGACAGGATAATTTCTGAGGAAGAGCTTATCTTGGAAATTTCGGAAACCGGGAAAAAATTTTACGCGGCAGGCGATTATGCCCAAACGCTTTCCGAAAAGAGCGAAAATATTATGAAAGCTCCGGCGGGACTTTTATATCCGAGAGCTTCTTCCGTCTGCTTTGCGGCGCTTCGGGGAGAATTTGTCTCCGCAGACGAGCTGTCTCCCGATTATCTGCAGATAACAAAAGCGGAAAAGGATCTGAAAAGCGGTACACCGGGCGAATAAGCAAAAGTTTATCGGTACAAGAAAGAATAATCCTTATATTTACAAATAATAAATTCATCCTTTCAGGAAACAATAGTACCGAAAGGACTGATAAAAATGAATTCAAACCAAAATAAAAACGAGCTTCCGCAGGGCTTTGCCATGGCTCTTGCACAAAACAGCAAGGCAATGGCAAATTTTTCAAGTCTGACAGAAGAGAAAAAACAATCAGTGATCGCCGAGGCTAAGAATGTTTCCTCGAAACCGGAAATGCGCAGCGTGGTTGACAGACTCGGTAAAAATCAGATTTAGAAATATTTACAAAACCCCTTGACATTTTGCTCCGAAAAAAGTATAATATAAACAGAAGTTTTCTTACTTTTAAATTAATTGGAGGATAAAAAATGTCACAGAAAATCATGGTCGAGACATCGGCAAGACACGTTCATGTCACACAGGAAACCCTTGAAACTCTCTTCGGAAAGGGTCACGAGCTTACAAAGAAAAAAGATCTTTCTCAGCCGGGACAGTTCGCCTGTGAGGAAAAGGTTGAAGTAATAGGACCTAAGGGTTCGTTAAAATGTTCTATTTTAGGTCCTGTCCGCCCCGAAAATCAGGTGGAGCTTTCCAAGACCGACGCAAGAACTATAGGCGTTACCGCTCCTGTAAGACTCAGCGGCGATATCAAGGGTTCGGCGGGCTGCACCATCAAGGGTCCTGCGGGCGAGGTTACTGTTGAAGAGGGCGTTATAGTTGCAAAGCGCCACATTCATCTTACTCCCGATGACACTAAAGAGCTTGGCGTTAATAACGGCGATGTAGTATGGGTGAAGATAGAAACAGCCGACAGGAAGGCTATTCTCGGTGACGTCGAGGTTCGCGTTTCGGAAAAATTCTCCAGAGCTATGCACATAGATACCGATGAAGCCAACGCTATTTCAGCGGCGGGCAATGTGGACGGCGAAATTGTAAAGATATAATTAATATTACATAAAAAAAGAAACCGATTTTTGTTAAACGGTTTCTTTTTTTCTATTCCGAAGGATTTATTTTTTTGTGACCTTAGTCCCCTGCCTTGTTTCCTCGACAATATATCCCATTTCGGCAATCTTTGTTCTTATGCTGTCCGCAAGAGCAAAATCCTTGTTTTTTCTTGCGGCTTTTCTTTCCTCAATAAGCCTTGCAATTTCTTCGGGAATATCCTCTTCCCTTTTTTCTTCTGCCTTTAACTTTTCGGCAGCGGATATAAGATTAAGGGACAGAACACTCTCAAATTCCTTTAAAAGAGTAAGCTTTGTTTTTCCGCTCGCGTCGGATTTTACAGTGTCATAAACAGCCGTAAGCGCCAGAGCAGTGTTGAGATCGTTGTCCATAGCGTCAGTGAAACTCTTTCTCAACAAATCGTATTTATCGCGTTCAAGTTGTCCCTCGTCCTTTATTGCGGCGATTCTGGATATAAGCTTATTGTATGCGGTCTTTGAGTTTTCGAGATTCTCAAATGTGAACGTAAGCGACTTTCTGTAATGCGAGCCGAGACAGAAAAGACGATAAACAATAGGATCAAAGCCCTTTTCTTCAAGAAAAGATACGGTGAGAAATTCTCCCTTCGACTTGCTCATTTTTCCCGTATCCGTATTAAGGTGATGAACATGAAACCAGTGACGACACCACTCATGACCGAGATATGCCTCGCTCTGTGCTATTTCATTTGTGTGATGCGGAAAAGCATTGTCTATCCCTCCGCAGTGCAGATCGAGATACTCGCCGAGATTTTTCATCGAAATGCAGGAACATTCAATATGCCAGCCGGGATATCCCACTCCCCATGGGCTGTCCCATTTCAGCTCCTGATCATCGAACTTGGATTTTGTGAACCAAAGTACAAAATCCGCCTTATTGCGCTTGTTTCCGTCCTTTTCAACGCCTTCTCTCACGCCCTCCGCGAGATCTTCCTCGGAAACGTCTCCGAAAACATAATACTTTTTCAGCTTTGAGGTATCAAAGTAAATATTTCCTCCCGCCTGATAAGCATATCCCTTTTCAATAAGCGATGAAATGACCTTGATAAAATCATCAATGCAGGATGTCGCGGGAATCACTGTTTCGGGCTTTTTGATATTCAGCTTTTCGCAGTCGGAGAAAAATGCTTTCGAGTAGAAATCGGCTATTTCCATAACTGATTTGTGTTCTCTCCTTGCTCCCTTCAGCATTTTGTCATCGCCCGTATCTCCGTCGCTCGTGAGATGTCCGACGTCGGTTATGTTCATCACACGCTTTACGTCAAGTCCCGTAAAACGCAGATATTTTTCAAGAACATCTTCGCAGATATAGCTTCGCAGATTCCCTATATGCGCATAGTGATAAACCGTGGGACCGCAGGTGTACATAGTTGCTTTCCCCGCTTCACGGGTGACAAAATCCTCCTTTTCGTGAGTAAGAGAGTTATAGAGCTTCATTTATTATTTTTCCTTTCCTTCAAGCTTATTAAGCCTTTTTTCAATATTACTTATCATAGAAAGCTGTTTGCACAGCTCCTGCGATATGGGATCGGGAATATGTATCTGATCGAGATCGTCGCAGATAACCCGCTTCCCCTTTTTCCGCACGACTCTTGCGGGAACTCCGACAGCGGTGGAATCTGACGGGATATCGTGAAGAACCACGGCATTTGCGGCGATCTTCACATCGTTTCCCACTTTTATGGGACCCAAGACCTTAGCTCCCGCGCCGACCATGACGTTATTTCCGAGAGTCGGGTGACGTTTTCCCTTGTCCTTGCCGGTACCGCCCAGAGTAACTCCCTGATACAAAAGGCAGTTATCGCCTATTTCCGTGGTCTCGCCGATGACAACGCCCATTCCGTGGTCGATGAAAAGATCTTTTCCGATAGAAGCTCCCGGATGTATCTCAATTCCCGTAAAAAAACGCGCGGTCTGGGACACAATCCTCGCGAGAGTGAAAAATCTTTTCTTATAAAGCGAATGTGAAAGCCGATACGCAAGCACCGCATGAAGCCCCGAATAGGTAAGCAGTATTTCAAAGGTGCTTCGTGCCGCAGGGTCACGGCGTTTTACCGAGGCAACTTCATCGCGGATAATTTTCTTCAAAGATTTCTTCACAGCAGTTTCCTTCCATTAATGTTATTATTATATCATATTCATATATTTCAATAAAAATTATTTCACATAAATTATTATATCACTCTTTTCGGAAAAAAGCAATATTTTACGAAAAAATATATAAAATTTTTGTCACTTGACAATCAAAATGCAAAAAAGCGGTGTCAGGCGGCATAAGTGTTGAATATTTGGAAAATACGCGTAAATACGTGGTTTTCAACATATCTTAAACCACTATCCGCAACTTATTCCAAGCAAACCGCGCATATAACTACGCAAAATACCACTTGACAAAGCATGAAAAGATCCGAAAAGTCGTAAGCAGATATCATTATTTGATACACTTCTTGATTTTGAGGCGAATTTTCATGCTGTTATTCTTTCGTTCTGTCAATAGTTCAAGTGTGATTTTAAGTGCTGTCGAAACACTTGGGAATCTTAAAGAAATAAAATGACAGATTTAAGGCATCACCGCGCAAATACCGCACTTTGCGCGGTGATGCCTTAATAACCGAAATATATTGAATGACGGTTTGAAAGTCTGATGCTTGATTATGGCAAGCATAAATGGCAGTATCTGACAGGACTGCAATAATATAATATTCCATCAAGAACAATCAGGAATATTTACAAATATTTGCATAAAGCCAGGCACAAACTTGTTAAAATCGCTGAAATTGTCGTTGGCTTGCAGTCAAACACGGGATATAAATCGTTTATATATATAGAGGGCAAAATAAAGGAGGTATGATTTTTTAAGATAAAAGCCGGGTGACAAAAGATGAGACATATGTTTTGACAAATTACAGCGACGATTAATAAGGGACATCTTCTCAACAAATTCCGATTCAATAACCGAAATATATTGAATGACGGTTTGAAAGTCTGATGCTTGATTATGGCAAGCATAAATGGCAGTATCTGACAGGACTGCAATAATATAATATGCCCTCATGCCTGATGTCCGTCAGGGGACGCGCTGATGTTGACTCATATAACAAGAATTTGAAGCTTCCTGACCTCATTGGTTCTCAATTAAATTTCGGTGACAAATTATTTAAGAAAAGGTGATAAAATGAAAAAGTCAAAAACAATCGCTATGGCAGCATCTGTATTGCTTATCTCTTCCTGTGTCGGTTTATCCGTGTCCGCCGCAACAAGCGGCAGCGGAAGCTGTAAGAAAACGACAACAAGCTACACTGATGTTCTCACATCTCAAGACTACTATAAGACCGCAAGCTTGTCAATTGGATATTACTACAGAAATAACAATAAAGCTGATATGCTGTGTACATACGGATATGGAGACGGAGGGACAAAGTACGCGAGAATTGTTTATAATGATTCAGAGTGTAAACAAAATTCTGAGACTGACTCCGCAACGGTTCAGCTCAGTATTACCGAAACGACAGGGAATACGATAAATTACTACGGATGGCAGCAAGTATCCCCTTCACAACCTACGGGTGAGCTTAATTATACTCTAAGTCTTACTACATGACGGCACGAACCTGAAAACGGACAAGCTGTATTTGCTTGTGTGACATTTGCCGAGCAAATGCAGCTTGTACCAAATAATCAAAAGAAGTCAACGTTGAATAGAAGCACAAAATAATAACGCAATGATATTATTTTGTTATAACATTTAAAAAAAGGGATGATGATTTATGTGTTATATAAAAATTCTGATTACGCATCTGAAAAGAAACGCTCTGTCTGTAATAATTGCCGTTTTGCAGTTATCGATCGCTCTTTTTCTGATAAATTTGTCTTGCTCGACGGCGGAAAGAACATTCAAATTATGTGATTTCGCCAAAGGCTTTGATAACGATGAGTTATATGCCGTATGCCCATGGGGCGATTCTATCGATGACGGCTTATACCATATGAACCCTGAGGAAAGCGCAAGATTTTACGCGCAGTGGGAAAAAGGCTACGCTACAGAACAAAATATAAAAATTCCCGATGATTTTGATGAAAATTCATATAATAAAGGCACTTTATTAAATGAATTAATAGATTCATATGACGCGGTAAGATGGCTGAATCAGCACAAATACGATAATGACAAGGGCGTTTTTGTTGATTATTCATTTGAGGAAACATTAAAAAATAATTATAAAGATGAACTTGAACTAAGGGAAATAATGGATGCCAATAATATATCCTCGGATATCGATTCAAGGAGAACTATACGTTTTGAAAATACCGACGTAAACGGATGTTATGCCCATTTTCTCAGCGTGTACGATAACAGTCTTTCCGCCGCGACCAATTACAAAAGTTACTGCGGAAAAGACCTGTCTGAAACGAAAAGCAGCGGGAATGTCATTGAAGCTGTTGTGAATGGCGATAAAAAAACCCTGGATTCCATTCCTCTGGGAACTTCTTTTGAGATCCAACTTTATAATTATAAAGAAAATCAATACGAAACAAAAACAATAAAAATTGTCGGAAAGGTTGCATATCCTTTATATGATCTGTGCGTCGGCGTATATAGCAGCTCGGATCGGAAAAAAACGCTTAACAATTACATAGGAAGAGCTGTCATAGAAGGCGGAAGCAATGAAATAGGATTAGTTGTCACGCCTTTTGAAAATTATGACAAATTCTCCTATTTAACTGAAAGAATAAGTGATTATTTTTATATAAATATAGATAAAGATACTCCGAATGAAAACCTTGAGAATTTTAAAACCGAATTATCGAATAACGGATACACGCTTTCCGATCTTAAAACCGCCTATGATAACTCGTTCAACGAAGCGATGGAATATATAAGATCAAATATAATATATATTATTGTTTCGGTCTTGGCAGCCTTTATATCCGCCGGATGCGCCGTAACTATTCTTGTCTTAAAAGACAGCGATATTTTTTTTGTAT
>CAZCUQ010000054.1:0-12363 GCA_964501705.1 uncultured Ruminococcus sp.
GGTTTTCATTATGGCAAATTCTTCGGGAGTCAGCTTCCCCGGCTTATTGATTATTTCGTCGGGAATGGAAACCTTTCCCACATCATGAAGCGCCGCCGCATGACTTATTCGTCTGATATCATCGGATGACAAATTATACTTATCAGTCATTTTGACAAGATATTTTGCAAGTATCTCGGTAAGCGACTGAACATGAAAAACGTGAAGTCCGCTTTCTCCGTTTCTGAATTCTACGATATGGCTTAAGATATTTATCATCAGCACACTGTTTTTTTCTTTTTCGTATATCTGCTCGGTGGCGATTTCCGCGAGATTTCTCTGCTTTGCGTAGATCAGAATCGTATTGATTACACGTCTGTGAACGATAGTGGAGTCGAACGGTTTCCTTACAAAGTCCGTAACACCGAGAGAGAAAGCCCTTTCAATCTGAGGAGCAATGCTTTCCGATGAGATCATGATGACAGGGATATTTTCTATCCAGTTTTTGCTGTTCATGACTTCAAGCACCTCAAAGCCATCCATTTCGGGCATTACCAAGTCAAGGATTACGAGAGATATCTCACTTCCCAAAGCATTAAGAATAGTGACAGCTTCCGCACCGTTCACTGCTTCAATAATATTATATTCTCTTTTGAGCATTTCCGAAAGGATCACCCTTTCGGTTTCCGAATCGTCAACAATAAGAATAGTATTATTAGCGTTCATTTCGCAATCTGCATCCTTTCATAATGCCATTTAAGGCAGTACTCCCGCGATCATAGGTCTTACCTGAGCATTATATTTATACATAGAATTGATTTTTCCTCTGCATATATCAAAAAGATTGATAATATCTTCACTGACTCTGCCTTTGTCGCGTCTGATATCGTCAAGAACAACTTCAAAGCGGCTGTCGTCATAATCTGACAAATGAGAATAAAACTTGTCAAATTTTTCTGAAATAATAAGCATTTGCGTATAATCCTTGTTTGCGGAGCCTTTAAGCATATGCGGATAACCGGTTCCGTCGTAACGTTCGTGATGATGCATACACATATCCGCGCATACGTTTACAAAAAACGAACACATCGGATTATTGTTCAGCCTGATAATATCCGAGCCGGCAATAGTATGATTACGGTAAATATCCTTGTCGCTCTCGGATTCAAAATCGTGATTTTTGTACGCGTTTTTGAGTATGCGGTCGGGGACAGATATTTTCCCTATGTCGTAAAACTGCGCGGCGGCAGCAATCATCTCGATATGTGCGGTGTCTATCATCTCGTGCTTCGAATCCTGAGAATATGCCTCAAGAATTATCTTCATAATTTCGTTTATTCTCGAATAATGTCCGAAATCCATTCCGATATTTGAAAGATAGTTCTTGTATACGGAAGTAAGTCTGATGATCAGATCGCCTGTTGCCTCGGCGGAATCTTCGCTGAATTTTTCTTCGTTTTCGTCGCTGCTTTCGGTCGTATGTTCTATTCCGAAAAGTCCGCGCATTTTTGACAAGACAACGTTTTCATCGAAGGGTTTTCTGATAAAACCCGTAACTCCGAGTTCCTTTGCCTTAATAACGTTTGAAAGCGTAGCCTCGGAGGTTATCATAATAACGTTCATATCTCCGACATAATTCTCGTTGAGTATACGTAGCACCTGAAAACCGTCCATAAGAGGCATTGAAATATCAAGAAGCATTGCGTCAAGCTTCGGCTTGCCGGCGTTTACAAATTCAAGCGCCCTATAGCCGTTATTTGCCTCAAAAACCTCGAAATCACATTCAATAATATTTTTTATAATGCAGCGGTCAATCTCGGAATCATCAACAATAAGAACCTTTTTCTTTTTTGTTTTAGACATATTAACGCCTCCTGATTCTCTTGCGGTAAGATCAATCCATTTCTTCTATAAACTTAATAATTTTTTCCTGTACGGGAAGTATATCTTTAAGCGCCGCTCTTGCTTCTTCGGGTTTATTTTCGCGCAGGAGAGACACGATATCGGAATATGCTTTGTAAAGCGGCATTATCGAAAGATCTCCCGTAACGCCCTTGATCATGTGAGCGCGGTCGATATCAGCGGCGTAATTCGACGCGTCAAAATCAGGCGAAACATATGACTGTGAAATGACGCCGGGAAGCTTGCGGAGCATTTTCAGAAAAAGCGCTTCGTTTCCCATAAAACGTTTAAGGGCGTCCTCTACGTTGATTCCGAGTTTTTCCATAGCATTTTTCTTATCATTTTCCATATTACAGCTCCCCTTTTAGCATAAAATTTTGAAACCGATCATAACTGTACAGATAAATTATATCACAATAATTTAAAAAAGTCAAGAGTCAACGATTATCAATTATTCATCGCGGGGAAACGCTCCGGATTTTCCGCCTGCCATGGTGATTATTTCCGAAGCACGCGAACCGTATTCGAGGAGGTCTGTTGTTTTTTTTCTGCTTTTTTTCCGTTATTTTTTCACATCCGCAGAGCAGAGCCGCAGAAAACGGCAATTATATCATTATGTGTTTTTATCTGTCGTGTGGAACTCCTTCAGATTTCCGATCTTTTCATTCCGTTCGCCGAGTATTCTTTCGACCTCCGACCATTCAAGTCCCTGATTAACGCAAAGAGCCATAACATGATAAAGAAGATCGTTTATCTCGTTTGCAAGCTCTTCATTATTGTTATTTTTGGCGGCGATGATCGTCTCGGCTGCTTCTTCGCCCACCTTTTTGCATATTTTATCCGCTCCCTGCGAATAAAGATAGCAGGTGTAGGATTTTTCGGGAGCGTTCCCGCTGTCGTATTCCGCTTTTCTGTGTTTAAGAACCTCGAATATTTCCTGATAGACAGTCATAATGTTATTTCTCCTCATTATAGATTTCATTGAAAAAACAGCTGTATGATCCTGTATGACAAGCCGCTCCCGTCTGCTTTACATTCAGAAGAAGCGTATCGTTGTCGCAGTCTGCGTAAATCGACACGACCTTTTGCAGATGTCCGCTTGTTGCGCCCTTATTCCAGAGTTCCTTTCTCGAACGGCTCCAGTACCATGTATAGCCCGTTTCAAGAGTTTTTCTAAGGCTTTCTCTGTTCATATAGGCAAGCATAAGGACTGTCTTTGTATCGACGTCGAAAGCTATGGCAGGAATAAGGTCACTCTTCTCAAAATATTTATCCAGATCGTTAATATCGATTTTTATTTTATTCATATTTACCTCACCCGAATACCCTTTCTGCGGCAGTCCTCCTTGACTTCTCCGACTGTCAGTTCTTTAAAGTGGAAAAGCGAAGCCGCGAGCGCCGCCGAGCAGTCCGTTTCAAGAAAAGCATCCGCAAAATCGGAAAGCCTCCCCGCGCCGCCGCTTGCTATTACGGGGATATTCACGGCTTTGACCACGGCTTTTAACATCGGGATATCAAACCCGCCCTTTACGCCGTCGGTGTCTATGGAATTGAGACATATCTCCCCCGCGCCGAGCTGTTCGCATTTTTTTACCCAGTCTATAAGATCAAGCTTCATATCTATTCTCGCGCCGTTTATGCAGACCGTCCACTTGTTTTCGCCTATCTTCTTGGCGTCCACGCCTACGCATATGCACTGACTTCCGAAGATATCCGCTCCGTCCCGTATCAAATCGGGATTTTGTACAGCCTGCGAGTTTACCGAAACCTTATCCGCTCCCGCCCGAAGAGTTTCGCGGATATCGTCAACAGTCTTTATCCCGCCGCCCACGGTCAAAGGAACAAAAACCTTTTCCGCGGCTTTGCGGACAACGTCGAGCATTACTCCCCTGCCCTCATGAGACGCGGTTATATCGTAAAAAACTATTTCGTCCGCGCCCTGTTTATTGTATTCGCAGGCACATTCAACAGGATCGCCCACTTCTCTTGTGTTGAAAAATTTAATGCTTTTTACCAGTTTCCCGTCACGCACGTCAAGACAGGGTATTATTCTTTTTGCAAGCATTTTTATTCATCTCCTTGTAAACGGCAGGCAAGCCGATTTCCCACAGTAGTGTTCATGTTATCGGTCATGCGACAGCTCCGCAAAGTTTTTAAGCATTGTAAGTCCCGCTTCTCCGCTCTTTTCGGGGTGAAACTGCGCTCCGTAGATCGTTCCCTTATTCACAAGAGCCGTTCTCTTCCCCGCATAGTCGCAGTACGCGGAAACTGCGTCGGGAGCGCACTTTGCCGCATAGGAATGAACGAAATATACATACGCTTCCCCCACGCCGTGAAGAAGCTCGCAGTCATGATTTATCTCAAGCTTGTTCCAGCCTATGTGCGGAAGAGATAAATCCCCCGTTTCCATAAGCTTTACATTTCCATTTATAAATCCAAGTCCCTCGGTCTCTTCAAATTCATAGCTTTTTTCAAAAAGAAGCTGCATACCGAGACATATCCCCAAAAAAGGCTTTTTAACGGCTTCTTCCTTTATTATATCAACAAGCCCCGATTCGGCAAGCTTTTTCATAGCCCACGGAAACGCTCCCACTCCGGGAAGAATAAGCGCGTCCGCATTTTTTATGTCATCAGGCTCTTTTGTGAGCGCAGACTTTGCCCCTATGTAATCGAGAGCGTTTTTTACGCTGAAAATATTTCCCGCGCCGTAGTCAATTATAGCAATCATTACAATACACCCTTTGTGGATAAAATTTCGCCCGTTTTTACTTCCTTTGCCTGTTTAAGCGCGTGAGCGAGAGCTTTATAAAGAGCTTCGGTCTTATGGTGATCGTTCTTTCCGTACAGACATTTCAGATGAAGAGTTATCCCCGCGTTGAACGCAAACGAGCGGAAAAATTCTTCGGAAAGACAGGTATCGTATTCCCCGATGCGCATATCGGAAAATTCCGCGTCGAACACAAGATACGGACGGTTTGAAATATCAAGCGAGCAAAACGCGAGACTTTCGTCCATCGGAACAAAAGCTGAGCCGTAACGCGCAATTCCTCTCATATCGCCGATCGCCGTTTTAAACGCCTGACCGAGAACGATTCCCGTATCCTCAACGCTGTGATGTCCGTCAACGTACAGATCGCCTTTCACTTTTATTTCCGTATCGATCCCGCTGTGAACGGAAAATGCGGTGAGCATATGGTCGAAAAACCCGATTCCCGAATCAATGCTGCATTTTCCCGTGCCGTCAAGATCGATTTTTACAAAAATATCGGTTTCCCTTGTCCTCCGGGAAATTTCCGCTCCTCTTGAAATTTTTTCCATTTTATTCACCCTTGTTTCTTTCCTCGGAAATTTCGTTAAGTGCCGCCAAAAGAGCTTCGTTTTCCTCGGGCGAACCCGCGGTAATGCGCAGATGATTCGGTCCCACTTTTTTTATGGCTATCCCGCGCTCCGAAAGTCCTCCCAAAATCGTCTCGGAATATTTTGAACGTACAAAAATGAAATTCGTCACCGATTCAAAAACCTTGTCAAAAAGTCCCGTTTCGGCGGCAAAGTCCGAAAGTTTTTTATTCAGATCCCTTCTGCTTTCGACTATCCTGTCGGTGAAACTGCGGAGCATTTCCTTTTCCATGAGGATATTCTTTGCGATTACCTCCGTCACCGAATTTACGTTATAGGGAGATTTTGCCGTTCTCAGAGCATTTGTGACAGTTTCCCCCGCAGCGGCGAATCCGACTCTCAGCCCCGCGATCCCCATAGCCTTGGAGCAGGTTCGGAGAACAACAAGATTATCGTAATTCGTGACTTCTCCCATGACCGATTCGTCCCAGAAATCCATATACGCTTCGTCAATTATCACAAGGCAGAAAAGATTCTTCACAAGCTTTATGATATCGCTGCGGGGAACTCCCAGAGACGTGGGATTGCAGGGATTTGAGAAGATCACGGCTTTGACGTTATTGTTGTTGCAGTAATCGATGATCTTCGGGATATTCACTGTATAGCTTTCATCCTTCTGCATCTGATAAACGTTTACCTCGTGAATGTTTCCGTAAAATGCGTACATCGAAAAATCGGGGGAAAGCGTTACCAGAGTTTCGCCCTTGCAGAGCATTGAGCCGATTATCAGATTTATCATTTCATCCGAGCCGTTTCCCGCCGTGATACATTTCGCGGGAACATCGCAGTAATCCGCAAATGCGGAAACAAGCTCCTCCGATGTCGGGTCGGGATAGCGGTTGAGGGAGATCTTTTTTACCTCGTTGATTATTCTGTCTGCTATTTCCGGAGCTTCCTTTGTGATATCGATAAAGGATTCGTTCGCATCAAGCTTTATTTTACATTCATTTACGGGAGGAACATAGCCGTCTATTTCACAAAGCTTTTTTGCAATATCGTAACCCATGCTTTTATCTCCTCTGCATTTTATTCAAAGCGGACTTTTATTGCGTTCGCGTGAGCGGTAAGTCCCTCTTTTTCGGCAATGCGGACGATATCCTCCTTTGCCTCCGAAAGAGCCGCTTCCGTATAATAAATATAGCTGCTTCTCTTTGTAAAGCTCATAACGGACAAGGGGGAGAAAAATCTCGCCGTTTTGCTTGTCGGAAGAACGTGATTCGGTCCCGCATAGTAGTCTCCCAACGGTTCGGGGGAATACTGTCCCATAAATATCGAACCCGCATTGTCAAGTCTGCCGAGATATCTCATCGGGTCATTCACCTGAATCTCAAGGTGTTCGGGAGCAAGCTCGTTTGCAAGGCTGACCGCATAGTCTATATTATCCGTTACTATTATCGCTCCGTAATTTGAAATTGATTCATTTATGATATCTTTTCTTGAAAGCGCCGCCGTTTGTCTTTCAATTTCCCTTGAAGTCTCATCGGCGATTTTTTCGCTTGTTGTAATGAGTATTGCCGAGGCGATTTTATCATGCTCCGCCTGTGACATAAGATCAGCCGCAAGATATACGGGATTTGCCGTTTCGTCCGCGACCACGAGTATCTCGCTGGGACCCGCTATCATATCTATGTCTACTTTTCCGTAAAGAAGCTTTTTCGCGGTTGCTACGAAAATATTCCCCGGCCCCACTATTTTATCGACCTTCGGAATTTCTTCCGTTCCGTAAGCGAGAGCCGCGACAGCCTGCGCTCCGCCCGCGAGGAAAATTCTGTCAATGCCGCATATGGCCGCCGCCGTAAGAATATCGGGATTCGGCTCGCCGTTTTTAAGCGGAGGAGTCACCATGATTATTTCCTCAACGCCCGCTATCCTGGCAGGAACAGCGTTCATCAGAACAGACGAAGGATACGCCGCCGTTCCTCCCGGAACGTAAAGACCGACGCGTTTTAGTCCGCGAACTCTCTGTCCCATGATAACGCCGTCGGCGCGGGCGTCTATAAAGCTCTGTTCTTTTTGTCTCTCGTGGAATTTCGTGATATTTTCCTGTGCGTTTAAAAGCGCGGAGGTAAAATCGGGATCGGCGTTTGTGAGAGCGTCGTTAATCACATCTCTCGGAACCTCATAATATTTCGGAAGCTTTCCGTCAAATTTGACAGTATAATCCTTTACGGCAGCGTCGCCGTTTTCCTTAACGTTTTCGATTATCCCGGAAACCGTTTCGGTGACTTTTTTATCATTTTCGCCGTTGCGTTTATCGACTTCTTTCAGAAAGTCTATCTCAGCTTTTCCGTCGGCAATAATTTTTCTTATCATTATCAAAAACTCCTCAGTTTATATTTTTTTCGATTTCGTTAATAAGCGCCAGAATTTCCTGCTTGCGGAGCTTCAGGCTTACCGTATTGGCGATCATTCTTGCGGAAATCGGGATTATCTCCTCATATACTTCAAGTCCGTTTTCTTTAAGGGTCGTTCCCGTTTCAACGATATCTACGATAGCGTCCGAAAGTCCCAAAAGCGGCGCAAGCTCAACGCTTCCCTCGATCTTTACTATATCGACGTCCATATTTTTATTTTCAAAGTATGTTCTTGCGACGTTCGGATATTTCGTGGCAATGGTTTTCACATCATATCCCGCGTAAAAGTCATGTCCCTTTTTTCCCGCGAGAGCGAATCTGCATTTTCCGAAGCCGAGATCCACAAGCTCGAAAAACTTTCCGCCCATTTCAATTATGGTATCCTTTCCCACCACTCCGAGATCGCACACGCCGTTTTCAACATATGTTATAACGTCCGCCGCCTTTGCAAGAACTGCTTCAATATTATCGCTTATGTGGAGTATAAGTTTCCTCCCCTTTTCGTGGACTGCCGTGCAGTCATAGCCGATTTTTTCGAGAAGCTCCACCGTCTTGTTTTCAAGTCTGCCCTTTGTGAGAGCTATTCTCAAGGGTCTTGCGTTTTCTTCCATTTTTTATAATCCTTTCAGATATTAAAGCTTTACGGTTTTAATTTCCGCTCCGACAACGACGATTTCCTTAATATTCTTTTCATGCGCGTAGGAAACAGCGTCGTCATAGTTTTCGGAGAGGAAATTCTCGGCGATGATATTTTTATTTTCCGATAACTCCGCGGAATACTTTACAGCCTTTGCTTCGCAGCCTTTTTCCGCGAAAACAAGAACGTCCGCAATTCTCGGCGTATAATCGTTTCCGTTTCGCAGAACCTTTGCCGCCGCGTCAACATTGACCGCAAATCCCGTAGCCGGAACGTCAAAGCCGTATTCCGATATGAGCTTATCGTATCTTCCGCCCGAAAGGACAGCGTCTCCGAAGCCGTGCAGATAGCCCTTTATAACGATCCCCGTGTAATAGTCCATTCTGTTTACAAGACCGAGATCGACAGTTATCTTATCCTCATATCCGAGAGAGGAAATGCTTTCAAAAATGCTCCTAAGCTCGGAAAGAACGCGTTTCGTTTCTTCATTCGGGAAAAGCTCCTCCGCCTCGTCAATTACCTCCGCTCCTCCGAAAAGTCTCGGAAGAGTTTTTAGAGCGGCGGCGGCGGATTTATTCTCCGAGACACCCGGCAGATCTCCGAGAGCAGGGTAATTCTTTGTTTCGATAAGGCTTCTTATATGCTCGTTGGTTTCGCTGTCTGTGCCGAGGCTTCGGAGGATCTCCTTAAAATAGCCGATATGACCGATCTCAAGACGAAAAGAATCCTTTCCGCAGAAATTCAGCGCCTCGATAGCCTTATAAAGCACTTCCAGATCAGCCGTTCGCGAAGCGGAGCCGATAAGTTCTATTCCCGTCTGTCTTATCTCATCGCTTCTTCCTCTCATTGATGGCTTGTTTCTGAAAACATTCTGGCTGTAATAAAGCCTTATCGGGAGTGCCTTATCGCGAAGTCTTGTCGAAACGACTCTCGCTATCGGCATGGTGGAATCGGGACGGACTACAAGAAGTCTCCCTTTTGTATCGGTCAGCTTATACATTGTTTCCTGCGGAAAATATCTTGACTTCTGATTGAAAACATCATAAAATTCAAGTCCCGGAGTTATGACCTCGGTATATCCGCCTTTTCGGAATATTTCATGGAGGTTTTTTTCGACCTCGCGTATAACGGCGCAGTCGCCCAGAATCAAATCTCTTGTTCCCTCCGGGGAAATAAGATCGTAGCTTCTCATTTTTGAAACCCTTTCACTTTAATGTAGTAATGTAATATCATAATAATATTATACCATATCCCGCAGAATTTGTCAAGAGCGGACATTTCCCGCTTTAACACGTGATTAGTCGATTTGCCTAATCTGACGGAACTGCCCGCTCTGTTGATTTTTGATATTGATTATCGGAAAAAAACGGAGAACAAACCCGAAATGTTAAATAAATTTATGAAATATGCTTACTTCTTTTTCTTTGTAACGGCAAGAGTTATCCCCACGGCCGCAGCAGCAGCGGCAACAGCGATAATAACAACAACGGGAGCGCTTACTGCGCCCGATTTTTCCTCCGGGACGGGAGCAGCGACGGCGGAATCGGTTTCCGTTTCATCTTTCTTCTCCGTTTCATTGGATTTTTCCTCCGATTTTTCATCGGAATCTTCCTCAGGCTTTTCTTCCTGCGTTTCGGTTTCAGTTTCCGTTTCTTTTTCAGTTGCCGTCTCCGTTTCGGGAGGGACATATTCGTCGTTGAATCCTTCCTCGGCGGAGACAAAATTATTGTCCCAACCGTCATAACCCTCCGCGTCATCGGCAGTGTGAACAGTCACTTTAAGATTCTGAAACACTCCCCCGCCCGCAAGCTCGGGAGCGGTATCGCCGTAAATATAGATATCTTTAAGCTCATGGCAGTCGGAGAACGCTCCGTCGCCTATTTTCGTAACCTGAGGTCCTATGTAAAATTCGGTGAAAGGACACTTTGAGAAGCAGTAAGCGGGGATCTCCGTAACACCTGCGGGAAGGGTAAACTCCGCAAGGCTCTGGCAGTCGCGAAAAGCTCCCTCGCCGATCCTTGTAACGCCTGCGGGAACGGAAATATCCGTAAGCGAGATGCAGCCGTCAAACGCGTAATTTCCTATTTCCTCAACGCACGAGGGCATACTTGCCTTTATCAGCTTCTTGTTGTTAGAGAATGCGTTCTGAGAAATGATCCTCGTATTTGAGGGGAGGCTTATGTATGTAAGCTGATTGCGCGCCATAACAGCGTTTTCGGGAATCACTCCGTTCTCAGTCTCACAGTTCGCAAGTTCGATTATTTCAAGATTCGGCATTTCGAGTATGGAATTATAATCCGCCGCCGAAAGAGTTCCGCCGCTTATATATGCCTTATATACGTTATTTTTATCCACTCCGTCAAGAGCATCCGTAATAGCCGCGCCGAGATTTCCCGTATCGAATTCGGTCACGGTGACTTCACCGGCGTCCGCCGCAGACGTTTCAAACGCGGGTATCATAACAAACGAAAGGATCGTAACGACGACAATTACTATAACAAGCACCCTGACCGGGAGCTTTTTATCCGAATCGCCCGAGTGAGAAACAGTCTTTTCCCTTTCCGCAGCTTTTTGTGCGGCTTCAGCCTGTGCGGCTGCTATTGTTTTTTCGGTCTGATAGTTGCTGTTCTTCCTTTTCTTGGTTTTGCCCATAATAATCAAATCCTTTTTTAATTTTATATGACCTCCGCTTTATCGGAGGTAAAACGGATAATATCCGTCGTAACGGGACTGTCCGCCCAGCTGTAATCCTTGAAAACAGCCTCCCTTAAGCTTGACAGGAGCTTCGGCGGGATATCCGGAACTGCCATCAGAGTTTCTGTTGACGGAACGGCGGCAAGGAAATTCTTTCCGAGCTTTTCTTCGGCAAGAGTCCTGAAATCGGTGCACAGCACAAAAGAAACCGCAAGAGGATCTCCCTTTGCCTCAAATTCTATAGCGTCAACGCTGTCGGTAATTCTTACCAGATTGTATTTTGTCTTTGAAAGAAGCCTGCCCATATTTCTGTCAGCCACGGAAAACAGCACGTCTCCGGGAACGTTCCATTTTCTCAGAAACCTTTTCTCAAGAAGGCTGAGATCTCCTCCCTCGTCGCAGATCCCCACGGCTTTTTTTATTTTTCCCGCAAACGGCACGGAAATAATATCCTCGTCAAATTCCTCGTCAGTTAAGATTAGGAGTCTCAGCATGGACTGCGCCGCGGTAAAAGAAGCAAGTTTTTTTTCAAGCTCGAATTTATTTGAAAGCTCCACCGCAAAAGCCGAAAGCAGAAGATGATTCTTAGATTCGGAAAAGCTGTCCCGCAGCGACGAAATATCCGCCGAAAGCACGTTCGTGCCGTCCGAAAAGGAATAGATATTTCCGTCCTTGTTTTCAATTCGCAATTCAGCGCCCCTGAGAGCGGATTTCAGTATTTTTTCAAATCTGTCGTTTCCGAAAATCTCGGACATTCTATCACCTCCGTGCGAATCAGCATATTAATATATTTATTATATCACACTTTTTTTATTTTGTACAGAGATTTTTTTCATTTTTTTAAGAAAATTCACTGCACGGAGGAAAAATCCGGAAGATCCCGCCGATATATTTTTTCCGTCCGAAGCGTAGTATCCGCTTTTTTGGGGAATACTACTGAAAATAGCTAAATTCAAACATAATTCCGTTCAAAAAACAGTTGAAAATCATTATTGAACTTTCATGCAATATCTGATATAATCAAAACAGGTAAAATTTTCTTTTGAAAGGATTACATTATATGCGCAAAACCAAAATAATCTGTACCATAGGTCCCGCGACCGACAGCGAAGAAACTCTGCGCCGTCTTATGACCGCGGGAATGGATGTCGCAAGATTCAATTTCTCCCACGCAGATCCCGAAACCGATAAGAAACGCTTCGATATGATCGTGAAAATACGCAATGAGCTTGGTATTCCCGTTGCAACCATGCTCGACACAAAGGGTCCCGAAATAAGAATTCGTACATTTAGAAACAACGAGCCGGTCGTCATTAAAGACTCGGATGAATATACCCTCACCACCCGCAATGTCGAGGGAGACGAAAGGATATGCTCTGTCACATTCGCGGGACTCCCGAA
>CAZCUQ010000055.1:0-12118 GCA_964501705.1 uncultured Ruminococcus sp.
CAGGCGCTATGGCTGACGCTATACTTGAGGGCAGACAGGGCAGCGAAACTGCAGAAACCGAAGAAGCAGACGCTTCTGCGGCTGATGAAGAAGCATAACATAATCAGGGCTTTAGGATATTTATTAAGGCAGGCACAAAATCTATGTCTGCCTTGATTTTGATTGAGAAGTTTATCGGAATACTCTGAATTTCCGAAATATTTTTAAGTGAGGAATTGTTAAAATGGCAAAGATATCTGTTGCGGAAATAAAAGATTTGATGAAGTCCACAGGCGTCGGCATGATGGATTGCAAAAACGCTCTTACCGAAGCTGAGGGCGACAGAGAAAAGGCTATCGTTATTTTAAAAGAAAAAGGACTTGCTACTCAGGCTAAGAAAAGCTCCAGAGTCGCTGCGGAGGGTATCGTTACGGCTGTCGTAAACGGCAGCACGGGCGTTGTTCTCGAAGTAAACACGGAAACCGATTTCGCTGCGAATACCGATGATATCAAAAATTTTGTAAGCGCAGTTGCAAATACTATCATCGAAAAGAATCCTGCCGATGTTGACGCTCTTAAAGCTGAGAACATTTCGGGCGGAACGGGTACGGTCGACAGCGTTCTTACAGAGCTTGCCGGTATGAAAATCAGAGAGAATATCGTCATCCGCCGTTTCATCAGAATGGAAGGCGTTCTCGTTTCATATGTTCACGGGGGCGGAAGTATCGGCGTTATGGTCAAACTTGACACGGATCTTCCCGCTGACAAGGTTTATGAGGTCGGCAAAAACTGCGCTCTCCAGATCGCAGCTATGAATCCCGCTTATCTCAACAGACAGAGCGTTCCTTCTTCGGTTCTTGAAGAAGAAAAGAACATTATCATGACTCAGATGGCTGAAGATCCCAAGATGGCAAATAAGCCTGAGAATGTTAGAGCTAAGATCGCTGAGGGTAAGGTAGGAAAATATTACAGCGAAAATTGTCTACTTGAGCAGACTTTCGTAAGAACAGATGTGTTTGACGGAACAGTCGGTAAATATGTTGAAGACGCTGCAAAGAAACTCGGCGGAAAAATCACCGTTTCCGAATATGTTCGCTTTGAAAGAGGCGAGGGCGTAGAGAAAAAAGAAGACAACTTCGCCGATGAAGTAGCTAAAATGGCTCAGGGCAACTGATTTTAGATAGAATAAATTATGCGCCGCGGGTGGGTTCATCTGCGGCGTTTTGCATAAAAGGGGAGTGCATATTTTTAACTGTCCTTCCTTTTTTGCCGCTATTTCGCTTAATCTATTTAGGAGAATCTTCTTTGACAAACCTTAAATTTGAAAAATTTAAAGACGGCACTGAAATAGCCGTCACAAAAGAGCATACATTCGGAACAGACGCCTTTCTTCTTGCCGATTTTGCACGCGCAAGGCATAAGGACACTATATGCGACCTCGGAACGGGCTGCGGTATAATCGCTGTACTCATGAAGCTTAGGTATCAGCCGAAAAAAATATACGGGATCGATATCCAAAAGCAGGCTGTTGATCAGTTTAATATTACTGTTGAACACTCTGAGCTTTCCGGTATTTTTCCTCTCTGCATGGATTTGAGAAATCTCTCGGGTGAAGCTCCCTTGGGCGTCTGCGATATCGTTACCTGCAATCCTCCGTATAAGGCGGCAGGCGCGGGAATGGAAAGCTTTTCCGATGCACAAAAAATCGCAAGGCATGAAATTATGTGCAATTTGAATGATGTCTGCTGCGCAGCGGAAAAACTTCTGCGCTTCGGAGGGGATCTCTGTATATGCTGCCGTCCCGAACGTCTCGCCGATGCGGTTACTGCTATGAAAAATAATCATATTGAACCGAAAAATTTAAGATTCGTTTCAAAATCTTCACACGACGCGCCGTGGCTTTTCCTGATGAGCGGAAAAAAAGGCGGTAAACCTTTTATGAAAATTATGCCGCCTCTCTTTATGAATGAAAATGGCGGGATATCGGACGAACTTAGGAAAATATACGGAAATACTATGCCGTAAAGGAGAAAAAATGAGCGGAATACTTTATGTAGTCGGTACTCCTATAGGAAATATGGGAGATATTACCTACCGTGCCGTTGAAATTCTTTCCTCGGTTGATTTTATCTGCGCCGAGGACACCAGAGTCAGCATCAAAATCCTTAACTGCTTCGATATTAAAAAACCACTTGTGAGCTATCACGAACATTCCGTAAGAGCAGTAAGCAATAAGATAATCGAAAGAATCCTTGCGGGAGAAAACTGCGCTGTTGTCACTGACGCAGGTATGCCGTGCATTTCCGATCCCGGTGAAGAACTCGTGAAGCTGTGCGCCGAAAATAATATCAAAGTTGAGGTCGTTCCGGGACCTACCGCTGTGTGCTCGGCTGTTGCGGTAAGCGGTCTTTCCGTTTCAAGATTTTCTTTTGAGGGTTTCTTATCCGTCACGAAAAAACAACGTTTTTCTCATCTTAAATCGGCTGCTTACGATACTCATACTCTTGTTTTCTACGAAGCTCCGCATAAGCTTCTCGATACCTTGCGCGATATGCTTGAATACTTCGGAAACAGAAAAATTTCAATCTGCCGCGAGCTTACCAAGCTTCACGAGGATATTCTCCGCACCGACCTTGAAGATGCAATAAAGCATTTTGAAGAAATTCCGCCGAGAGGGGAGTTCGTGCTTGTTGTGGAGGGTTTTCATGAAGAACAGCATTCTGCCGAAATCTCTCTTGAGACAGCGGCTGAACAGGCAAAGGCTCTTATTGAAGATGGAATGAAACCCTCAGACGCTTGCAGGGAAATCGCTAAGCTAACCTCTTTTAAGAAAAGTGAAATCTATTCCGCTGTCATCTCTGAAAAGTAATAATATGAAAGATTTCGCCTGTTTTGTTGCAAATATTCCTGATTAATTTTATAATATATCTAAAAATGTGTATTATTTTTGTATTAAGTGAATAAATTTTTGAAAATATTTCAAAAACACTTGCAAAATTTTGTCTATGGTGATATAATTATTATATTGAGTGCATTTATAGTGAAAAAATTCATACTGCTGTTCAGCTGCACTCTGACAGCTTAATTTTAGGAGGTTTATTAACAATGGCGTTAACAAACAAATATCTTGCGGATTTACTTGAAACAGTTAAAAAACGTAATCCGGGCGAGCCTGAATTTATTGAGGCTGTAAGCGAGGTTTTTGAGTCTCTTCAGCCTATTGCCGAAAAGAGACAGGATCTTATCGATGCGGGCGTATTCGAGAGAATAGTTGAGCCTGAACGTCAGATCATTTTCAGAGTTCCTTGGGTTGACGACAACGGCAAGGTTCAGGTAAACAGAGGCTTCAGAGTACAGTTCAACTCCGCTATCGGTCCTTATAAGGGCGGTATCAGACTTCATCCCTCCGTCTATCTCGGGATTATCAAATTCTTGGGATTTGAGCAGATATTCAAGAATAGCCTTACAACTCTTCCTATCGGCGGCGGCAAGGGCGGCTCCGATTTCGACCCCAAGGGTAAGTCGGACGGAGAAGTTATGCGCTTCTGCCAGAGCTTTATGACTGAGCTTTGTAAACATATCGGAGCTGACTGCGATGTTCCTGCGGGCGATATCGGCACAGGCGCAAGAGAAATCGGCTATATGTTCGGTCAGTATAAGAGACTCAGAAACGAGTTTACCGGCGTTCTTACAGGTAAGGGTCTTACCTACGGCGGATCTCTCGCAAGAACACAGGCTACAGGATATGGTCTTTGCTACTTTACAAACGAAATGCTTCAGGCTAACGGCAAGAGCTTTGAGGGTAAAACTGTTGTTATCTCCGGTTCGGGCAATGTTGCTATCTACGCTAATGAGAAAGCAACCTCTTACGGTGCTAAGGTCGTTGCTATGTCAGATTCTAACGGATATATCTACGACGCAAACGGAATTGACCTTGACTGCATAAAACAGCTTAAAGAAGTTGAAAGAAAGAGAATTAAAGAATATATTACAACTCATCCCAATGCAGAATATCATGAAGGCTGCAAGGGTATCTGGACTGTTAAGTGCGATATCGCTCTTCCTTGCGCTACTCAAAACGAAATTGACAAGGAAAGTGCGGAAATTCTCGCTAAGAATGGCTGCTTCGCTGTTGCTGAGGGTGCTAATATGCCTTCTACTCCTGAGGCTATTGAGGTTTATTTCGCAAACAAAATGCTCTACGGCCCCGCAAAGGCTGCAAACGCCGGCGGCGTTGCTACATCGGGTCTTGAAATGTCACAGAACAGTGAAAGACTTTCCTGGACTTTCGAGGAAGTTGATGAAAAGCTTCACAATATAATGAAGTCTATTTTCAAGGCTTGCGACGACGCTGCAAAGGAATACGGCATGGAAGGCAACTATCAGGCAGGCGCCAACATCGCGGGATTCTTAAAGGTTGCTGAAGCTATGAAAGCTCAGGGTGTTGTTTAATTAACCAATCCTTCTATCTAACATTTTCCTTTCTTCCGAATTCACCGTGCGGATTTCTTCTGCGCGGTGAATTCTTTTCTTTTTTCGTTTTATAACGCCTTGATCTGCCTTTTTTCTTTTTCTTTTTGATTTTGTTTATATGGTCAAAAATAATCGATTTTCGTACTCCCGTGTTTTTGGATCGGTACTAACGGCGCATAATTGCGATTATGCGAAATTAATATAGACAAAGAAGTACGCATCAAAATATACTCCCCCATAATATAATCGCCAAAATAATTCTTAATATAATAAACCGTCGGCAGTATATCTCCGCCGACGGAATAAAATCTTATTTTACAAACGCATCATATATCGCTTTTGTTGCCGTTTCAAAATCTTCCTCTTCAACGCCGATAATTATATTAAGCTCAGAAGAACCCTGATCTATCATTTTGATATTTACTCTTGCGTCGGCAAGCGCTGAGAAAACCTTTCCCGCAGTTCCTCTCTGCTTTCTCATTCCTCTGCCAACGACTGCAATAAGCGCAAGATTATTCTCAATTTCAAGCTTATCCGGATGAACGCGGAAATTTATCTCATCGAAAATTGCTCTTTCTTTGCCTATAAGAGCATCAGTTGCTACAACAACGCTCATTGTGTCGATTCCCGAAGGCATATGCTCAAAGCAAAGCCCCGCTTTTTCAATCGAACGAAGAACATTTCTGCCGAAGCCAACCTCGCTGTTCATCATATCTTTTTCTATCTGGATAACGGAAAATCCTTTCTTTCCCGCGATTCCCGTAATAATGTGTTTGCTTGTATCGGCAGTTTCGTTTACGATCATCGTTCCGGGATCCTCGGGATGATTCGTATTCTTTATGTTTATGGGTATTCCCGCTGATCTCACGGGGAAGATAGAATCCTCATGAAGCACTCCCGCGCCCATATAGGAAAGTTCGCGAAGCTCACGGTAAGTTATAGTGGTAATTGGTTCGGGATTTTCAACTATTCTGGGGTCGCAGATAAGAAATCCGCTTACATCTGTCCAATTTTCGTAAAGCTCCGCGTCAGCCGCTCTTGCAACTATGGAACCCGTAACGTCCGAACCGCCCCGCGAAAACGTTTTTATCGTGTCGTTCGGCATGGAACCGTAAAATCCGGGAATTACAGCGTTTGCTGTCTCGTCAAGCTTCGGGCATAAAAGCTCCAGCGTTTTGTTAAGATCAAACCCGCCCGATTCATCAAAGAAAATATATCCCGCAGGATCGATAAACTCAAATCCAAGATAATTTGCAAGAACCTTGCTGTTTAAATACTCTCCCCTGCTCGCTGCGTAATCACGGCCGGCTCGGTGTGCAAACGAATTCTTGATATGCTCAAACTCGCCCTCAAGGGACATATCAAGTCCGAGATCGGAAATAATGGAATTGAATCTGTCCTCGATAGCATTGAAATCTTTTGTAAAATCCTGCCCTTTTGCCGCCTTGTCGTAACAGCTGTAGAGCATATCGGTTATTTTTATATCTTCGGGAAATCTTTTTCCCGGTGCGGAAGCAACTACATATCTTCTTGTCGGGTCGCTTTTAACTATTTCCGCGACCTTCCTGAACTGACCTGCGTCCGCAAGCGAGCTCCCGCCGAACTTTACAACTTTTGTCTTGTTCATTGTACGATTTCTCCTATATTAAAGTATTACTTACTAAGTATAATACAATTCGCCCAAATATTCAACAGTTATTTTTTACAAATTTTCGCATAAAAAAAGCGTCCGTTTGTAAAATACTTATGTATTCCACAGACGGACAAAACATATTAAGGATTATATATAAATATTATGAGAGGGTGTTGATATAATTATAGATCATATACATTGCATATGCTCTTGTGACCTTTGCGTTCGGATTGAAATTTCCGCTTGAATCAGACTTTACAGCGCCCATTCCGTATGCAAGAGAAATATATCCGATGTTCTCATCATCTTCCTTTACATCGTTGAACGGAGATTTATATACGCCTTTAAGAGATGCAAATTCCTCTCCTCCCGCGCAAATTACAAACTGCTTTGCAAGATCAGTCTTTGTCATGGTTTCGTTGCCGAACTCTTTTGAGGTCTGATATGTGTAGCCGTCATCCTTATAGAGAACAGGCATGATGTCTGTGTAGAACACTTTGTCTAAAAGTGCGGCAAATTCAGCGTTTGTGATATATTCATCGGGATCAAATTTGTTGGCTTCGTCCGTAGAAAGTCTTACGCCGTAATCATAAAGCTCCGTGATGTATTTTTCCGACCAGTGACCGCTTATATCGGTGTACGGGCATTCCGTTTGGTCAGTATCCTTAATTATAACTTCCGTTCCGTTCGAGGAGCAGAGTTTTCCCGTTCTTGCGTTTATGCTGTAGCTATACCCTTCGATATTGAAAATCATATATGTTTTGGGTGTGCCGTCAAGAGTCTGAAATCCATCGTAATAAAGATCGAAATCGGTCTGTGCAAAAAGCTTGGAATAAGCTTTTTCCTTGGAAATAATCCCGTCTGCGCTCGGAAAAGCTATATCGGTATATCTGTAATTGAACCTCATCACTTCTCCGTCGGAATCGACTGTAACGGATATAATATCGTCCTTTACAGGCAGTCCGTTCACCTGACGCGTGAAAACAATTGTTCTTTGAGTTTCCTTGTCTGCATCGCGGGTATTGTCGTCATTCGCCTTATACTCGCCTATTTTATCGGAAAGATAGTATTCAGCCGCGCTTTCAGCTGTCTTGTTGACTGACTTGACGTCAATAATCTTCGTTGAATCTTTGTTCTTATATTTATAGAAGCTCAGTATCTTCCCCGATTCGGCGTCCATAGTAACATCTATGCTTTTGTATTCATCTTTTGTATTGATGTAAAAACTAAAATACCAGCTGCACCCCGACGGAGCGTTATCATTTCTTGAGAAATTTGAATAACTGAGAACATACTCATCCGTGAGATTAAGATATTTATCCTCTCTAAGAAGTTCTACAGCATCCTTTTGAGAATAATATTTTTCGCTTTCAATAAGTGCCTGCTTTTCGTTATCGGTCAATGAAACACTTCCGCTGTCTAAACCTGAACCCGCAGCGTTGTCTGCATCATCTGCAATTGCTTCTTCCTCGGTTTCAACAGCAACCGTATCGAAAAAAAGAGAGTAATTCGAGGTATTGTTTGCTGCCGCGTAATCATCATTCATGGTGGTGGGCTTTCCCGTAAGAGCGTCAAAATACACTGTCTTATCGGGAGAATAGATAATTACCGCTTCTTTGTCATATTCTTTTTTTTCGGAATTATATGTAGATTTGATAACATACTGCGCTTCAAGGGAAACATTTTCGATGAACGACTCCTGCATTTTGCTTTCATCTATTGCTTTTGATGAATCGGGAAACTCTGCATCGTCCCAGAATGTCATAGAAAAACTGTTAAGACGTCCGGTATCCTTGTTAATGGTCATTCTGCCGTTGTTTATGGAGAAATAAAGACCGTTGATATTTCTTTTGAACGTAATGGTTGCGGTATTTCCGTGAAGATTAACCGAAAAATCGTTTATCGAAAGCTGCGCCGCGATATCGGGATTGAGTGCTTTAAGAGATTCCATAGCGGAATTTTTCAGTTCGTCCTTGCTCAGCTTTGCGAAAGACACCTTGCTCCATTCCGTTTCTTCGACATCATTCGCATAATACGAGGTGATCACATTGCCGCATACTCTTATCGAAATGTATTCCCCGCTTGCGTATGATTTTGCCCATTTAAAGGTGTATGTGGTTTTTGCCTTTGAGGAATTTTTAGTGTACGTAAATTCGCTGTATTCATCGGGGATCTTCACTCTGCTTTTAACAGTTTCGAGAGCTTCTTTCATAGCTGTATCCTCTTTTTTTTCGGACGATGAATCCGACGATGCCGTACTGTTTGCCGCGTAAGCTGTCATAACAGGAATGGCGGTTCCCGAAATAACCGTTGCCATGCAGGCAGCGGCGGCTGCCACCGATAAAATTCTTTTCATAGTTTATTAGTCCTTTCTTTAAGGCTTTTTTGCCCTTTCTATACTATATACAATTTAAAGATTCTATTTTTTTCATTTTATTGAAAAAAAATTTGAGTTTTGTATAAATGCACAAAAGACTGCATGGTAAAATAATAAATATGTATCATTTTACGAAAGAGCGGATGCGGAAGATACTTCGGGCAGAAGTCCCTGTGTTTTGCTTTCGGTTGAAGATTCATTGTTTGCGGGAGATTCGTCGGAAAAATCAAATGTGTCGAGAGCAAACCATTTTTTCAGAGCAATGATAAAATCTTCGTCAAATACATATTCCGATTCCGAATTGTACGTTCCCGACGGAAGAACCAGCTCGGCGCACCCTGCCGATGTACCTTCGAGCATATAGTTCAATGCGTCCTTTTTGAAATCGAAATCATACTCTGTAATATCTGTATCGGTCGCGGTGTCTATAATACCCTCTGCGGTCACATCGAGTCCCGTCTGATATCTTGTGTGAGACGTATTTATAAGATCGCTGAAAATGCTTCCTATAACGGCGGCTCTTTCCGATTCGCCGTTTTTGAAGTCGGGAAAGGTGAACACTTTCCTTAAATCAGACGGAGAAAGCTGCTGATTTCCCGAACGTATAACGGTAGTTTCCTTAGTATTTTGATCTTCGCAGATAAGACTGTACGGGAAAACATAATTGACATTTTCAAAATGAGACGCCATTTTTTCAAAAGCCGAACCGTTATATTTCAGATATTTTTCAACAGTTATGCCGCAGGCGCTTTCAATAGCTCGTTTTGCGCCCTGGACATCGTCTCTGCGGTATATATCGTAAAGGGTCGTCTGCTCACCGTCGACATTCACGTACAGATCACTCTGTATGGGAACGATGACAAATCTTCTTTCCGACGGGAGAAGCCTTGTGAGAATAAAAACCGTTGCGCTCATTCTGTCGTCCGTATCTATAATAAACAAAGTTGTCTGATTGTCGAGAATCGACGGCTCATATTTACCCGAATCAGCTGCCGTAGTTACGATGATATCGTTCACACTTTCCCTGCTGTTCACAGTTTTTATCATAATAAAACCCGCGATGAGAATGATAACAGCTGTAACGAGAATTGTCACAAAATAAGTGATCGCTAATTTTGTACTTTTTTTTGCCATGATATATCCTCCGTTAAAAATTACAGATTGTTTAAAATTTCTTTAATTGCTTGAAAAAAAGAAAAATACATTGTATAATGAAAATGTTGTTATAAAGTATCCCGAATAAACATACATATTTATTATAGCATATACGAAAACAAATTTCAAGTCTTTATCGGGATTTTTTATATTTGAAAGGATTATTTTATGAAAGATTACCTGAAAAGAGCTTGGGCTGAGATACACCTCGACCGCCTCGGAAAGAATATGCAAAATCTCCTGAAGATCATGGAAAATACAGATACCGCGCCAATGGCGGTAGTCAAGGCAAACGCCTACGGTCACGACGATATGCACGTTGTTTTGTATCTTGAAAAAATGGGCGTGAATTATTTTGCGGTATCGAATATAAAAGAAGCCGAAAAGCTTCGTTCTTACGGCTGTAAGGGGGAAATTCTGATTCTTGGCTACACTCCCCCCGAATACGCGGACGAGCTTATTAAATATGATATTATTCAGGCAGCCGTTTCATATGAACACGCAAAAGCTCTGTCCGAAAACGCAAATACGGGAAAAGTAAGAATTCACGCCGCCGTAGATACGGGAATGGGAAGAATCGGTACGGTCTGCGGGGATATAAATGAATGTGCCGATACTCTCGAAAAGATATGCAAAATGGATAATCTGAATGTCGAGGGCGCGTTTACTCACTATGCGTCGGCGGACAGCACAGTAGAAGAAAATGTAAAATATACGGAAAATCAGACGGAAAAGTTTTTTGCTCTAAGGGAAGAGCTTAATAACCGAGGAATTATTCTCAGGCATTTTCACTGCCTTAACAGTGCGGGAGCGCTTCTCCATTTTGATAAGAGAAGCACGCTCGCCCGCTTCGGGATCATTCTTTACGGACTGAAACCCGATTACAGTCTTGATATTCCGTTTGAGCTTACTCCCGTAATGGATCTGAAAGCGTCCGTATCATACGTTAAGCCTATGAAAAAAGGAGATTTTGTAAGCTACGGAAGAACCTACAGAGCAGAAAAAGATATAACCGTTGCAACTATTCCCATAGGCTACGCGGACGGATATCAGCGGCAGCTTTCGGGTAAAGCGTCGGTAACTATCAACGGAAAAAAAGCTCCCATAATCGGAAGAGTCTGCATGGATCAGCTCATGGCGGACGTTACGGGAATAGAAAATGTTTCTGCCGGAACGGAAGTTACTCTCTTCGGGGGAGAATGCGGACAGAGCGCGGACGACCTCGCAAATTTGTGCGGAACGATAGGCTATGAAATAATCTGTGGGATATCGAAGAGAGTTCCGAGAATAATTATCGATAACGGAAAAGTCATTGATGTCGCTGAATACTATTAAGCAAATAAAAGAGACTGTCTGGGACAGTCTCTTTTATTTGCGGACTACATATGAAATTTTTTCCCGACTTCTCTCCCCGCTCCTTTTCCGAGAAAGAAAATCATTGAAGCAACGCTCAGGACAGCGACCGCAAAGCATATCACCGATGGAAGCTTTACATCAGCTATTCCCGTCATAAGAAGAATGAAAGGAATTATTCCGACTATCGCCTCCGCAAACAGATACGCCGCATATTCCCGCGGAGGGTATTTCATGACTATCGTGATGATCCAGGTTGCGACTATTGCCGCAGAGCAGAGACACGGTACGGCAAAATTGACCGACCACCTGAACCATCCCGTGCTGTAATCCCAGATAACGCACAAAAACGATACAAGAATAAGCTCCCACATTATAGTTTTGATTATTCTCCTGTGATAGGTTATTCCTATTGCAGACGCACTCCACGCGCACAGACACGCGAGGATAACGATCACGCTCCACATAAAATCCGGAGTTGTCAGAAGATTGACCGCATAAGAGATCACCCCAGCAACGACCGTAATAAATGTAACAAGACGTAGTATTCGGTATTTTGAGACTCTCGGCAGAGGGATATTCGGGTATTTTTCATTTTCCGCGTCGCCCGAAAGCCGACCCTGACACAACGGACAGCATTTTTTATTTCCGCTCACATTTACTTTGCATTTTTTGCAGTACTGTATTTATCATCACCATCCAAAAAAGCCGCCAGCTTTTTCTTATTAAGTTTAAGTCCGAAATTATGTACATCTGTGAGATGATTTTCCTCACAGAAATTTCTCATATACTCATAGCATTTCATTGTATCGAGACTGTCCGAAAGACCTCTGTGAGCAACGGTATCTTTAATACGAAACTCTTTTTTCAGTGTTAAGAGCTTGTGATCGGAAAGCTTCGGGAAAATATTTCTTGAAAGTCTCATTGTATCGGCAAAATTATTTTTAAGCGGAGTATGAAGATACGAAACCATATTATCATACAGAAAATTGATATCGAAATTAACGTTCTGTCCGACAATGAAGCTGTCTCCGAGAAAATCCGAAAATTCCGAAAGCACATACTTTGCTCCCCTTGCGTTTTTCACCGTGCTGTCGGAAATTCCCGTAATCTCCGTAATAATAGCGGGAATAGAACAACGCGGTTTG
>CAZCUQ010000056.1:0-12058 GCA_964501705.1 uncultured Ruminococcus sp.
CGAGAATACCGCGATATTGTCGCAGAATTTGCACGAGGACAGACGGTGTGATATATATACTGCGGTCTTGCCGCTTACAAGGCTGTCAAACTGACGGTATATATCGTATTCCGCGACAGGATCGAGAGCTGCCGTCGGCTCGTCGAGTATGATAACGGGAGCGTCCTTATAGAGCGCCCTTGTGATCGCCATTTTCTGCTGCTCGCCTCCCGAAAGCTCGACTCCGTCCTTGTCAAACATTTTGAACATCATGGTTTTTTTGCCTTTGGGAAGAGAACTTATCTTTTCGAGGATACCGGTCTTTTCAAAAAGCTCGTCCGCGATTTTATCCGAATCCTCGTCATGCACACCCAAGAGAATGTTATCCTCCGCAGAAAACGCAAGCAGTCTGAAATCCTGAAACACTACCGAAAACAGCTTCATGTATTCATCATAATCATATTCGCGTATATTTACCCCGTCGAGGAGTATTTCTCCGCTGTCAACATCATAAAGTCTGCACAAGAGCTTGATGAAGGTCGTTTTGCCCGCGCCGTTCAGACCCACTACCGAAAGCTTTTCCCCCGCCCGAAGCTTCAGCGAAACGTTCTTTAATACGGAAACTCCCGTATTAGGATAGGAAAAGCTTACGTTTTTGAATTCGATCTCATGGGCTTTTTTCAGATCTTCAACCTTCCTGTTCCCCTTTTCCATTGCGGGAGGATAATTCATAAAACGAATTATCTCGTACATATAGCTGCTTCGCTTTGCAATATCCTGCGCTCCGAGAATCACCGCCTGCAGCGAGGATTGAAGAGTTCCGCCCGCGCTTAAAAGCTGTGAAAAGGTTCCGATGGTTATTTTTCCCATTATCGCAAGCGCTCCGAGATACAGATATGTACCGAAATCACGAAGAACTCCGGCGAATATATCCAGAATGTTCAAAGGAAATTTCAGGCGGTTGATATTCTCCCAATAATCCGAAAGACGTTTTATCTGCTGCGAAGCTTTTTCAAGCATCATTCCCGCGGCGCTGTAAAGCCTTACGTCCTTGCCATAGCGGAAATCCTCCATTTCCCAGCAGACATATCCGAATACGCGATTGATTCCCGAAAGCTCCGAAAAGTTCTTTATGTCGATATTATTCTTTTTCGCGTTAATTACCGCTGACAGCACAAGGAGAACTCCTATTATGACGAGCAGAATAGGTGACGACATTATCAGCACCGTGACAACGCCGAAGATCTTCAGAAGATTTGAAATGACCGTGAAGAACGCGCTTGCGATATTATGAGTGCCTCCCGACCAATTAATACCCTCGCGGGCTTTTTTTATCTGATCGAGAGCAGACTTGTCCTCAGTGAGCGAAAAATCTATTTCCATGCACCTTAGGGATACTTCCCTGCTTGCGGCGTTAACAAACAGATCCTCGCACTTTGACAATTGTATCGTAAGCACGCTGCTTGTCATCTGAAGAAGTGCTGTGAGAAGCGTCATTATTCCGAAATAAAAGAAAATAAGCGAAATATCCTTTTCCTCAGCCATTAAAGCGTCAATGGCAAGCGGCAGAAAGATAAGCTCCGAAAAAGGAATCGCCGCCCCGACCAGCACATTTATCACAGATAATGTCAGATATGATTTTTTGTACTGCATTATCTGACGAAAGCAGTATTTTATTGATTCCCTTACGGGAGATTCTTTTTTTTCTTTCATTTATAGCCGCTCCTTTTACACAGCATTCCCGGTTTCGGGGACGTTATCGAAAATATCCCTGTCCTCAACGTAATATTGCGCCTGTACACGGAACATTTCCGCATAGTCTCCGTTTTTCTCCATAAGCTCCTCGTGAGTGCCGATTTCCGTAAGCTCTCCCTCATTGAACATTGCCACCCTGTCGCAGAAACGCGTGGAGGACAGTCTGTGAGAGATATAAACGGCAGTGCGTTTTCCAACAAGAGCGTCAAAGCTTTTGTAAAGCCTGTATTCCGCGAGAGCGTCAAGGGCGGCGGTCGGCTCGTCAAGAACTATGACGTCGCTCTTTTTGTATAATGCACGCGCGAGCGCAAGCTTCTGCTTTTCGCCGCCCGAAAGATCTACGCCATCGTCATAAAGAACTTTTAAAAGCTCGGTGTCAATGCCTTTTTCCAGCTTATCAAGCTTTTCGCCGAGACCCGCATCGCGGATATTTCTCTCCGCTTCCTCCTTGTCTGTATCAGCGGGGGCTTTCATGGAAACGTTCTCCGCCATGGGGCAGGCAAATACGGTCACGTCCTGAAACGCGGGAGAGAAGAGCTTGTAATATTCTCCCCGGTCGAATTTTCGTATATCCGTTCCGTTCATGAGGATACGTCCCTCCGTAACGTCATAAAGCCTGAGCAGAAGCTTTATGAATGTGCTTTTCCCCGCGCCGTTAAGTCCTACCACGGCAAGCTTTTCGCCCGCTCCCAATGTTATGTTCACGTTTTTCAGGGCGTATTTGTCCTGACCCTTGTATCGAAACGAAACATTCTCAAAGGTGAAAACGTATCTGTCGGATTTGGGAATGGGGGACGTGTCCTTATCATCGCTTTCGGGGATATCCATAAAGCTGCGGTAATCATCGGTGTGGGCGCTTCTCTCCCTGAGAGCTGAGAGAGCCTGAAGAATTTCGCTTACAGCCGATGAAAATGTTTTCGCTCCCGCAAGATACAATGTGAAATTTCCTATGGAAAGCCCGTTGTACAGTACGCCGCAGACAAGCCATATTGTTATGATAAGATCTCTCGCGAGAGAAATTCCGTGGGAAAAAAGACTGTTATAGATCCAGTACTGACGGGATTTGACCCAGTGCCGAAGCTCCTCGTCATAAACTTCCCGCTGTTTATCCGCGAGGAATTTCTTCATTCCGAAAAGCCTTATGTCCTTGGCGTAGGAAAAATCCGTAGTGACGGTTTCCATGTATTCAAGCTTACGCCAGTGGGGCATCATTGCGTCCCACATTTCTCTTTTGTCTTTTTTTCTGATGTACTCAAAGAACAGAAACTGAACATAGGATAATACCGCGATAACAAAGATCATTTTCACGTCAAAGCTTGTCATGATTGCTACCGCCGTTATCACCGAAATAATCTGGGTGAGCATTACCTGCATATAGGTCATCATGCCCTGAACGCCTTCCCAGTCTCCGGCGGTTGCACGTTTTGCTTTCTGGAGTCTGTCAAGCATCTCGGGAGTTTCAAGCGCTTCATAATCCATTCGCAGAGTTTTTGCGATACGCTCTTTGATTATCATCAGTCGTATGTAGGTAAAACCCACTCCCGTTTTCGCCGATGAAAGGGTGTTGAGCCACATAAAAAACAGTTCGATAAGCGATGTTACGGCAACAAGCTTTACAAGCGGCAGTATATCTCCTCCGCCTGCGCTTGTCTGTATCATATCGATAACAAGCTTTCCTATAAAGCTCCATATGTATGACATGGACGCTGCCGCAGCGGCTCCCGTGATCATGAAGAAGATAAGGGATTTGCGGTACTTGACGAATCTTTTCAGGATATACAGGCAGTTGCTCAGAACGCCGTAATCCTTGTGAAGCTCATCGGTCTGTTCTTTTTTTTCGGGTGGTGTAAAAATACTCATGTCTTTCCTCCTGACAAACATAAAAAAAGCGTTTTCTGCAATGCTTTCTTACGGCATTACAAAAAACGCATAATGAACATATCCGCTATTATCCATTTAAGACGTGAGGACAGGCAGCGGCTGCGTTAAAATAATGCCTTTTGAGAATGATGTGAATTTTACGAACATACTGCCCGCCTCCTTTCTTAAAAAAATTGTAAATATATTATAAGACATATTTTTCTGTTTGTCAAGAGTTTTTTTGAAAAAAATTACACAAAAATCAACCCGCCCTTGCAGCTTGATATTAGAGAAATTACTGAAACTATGCCGTTTACGGGTACTTTTTCACAATTAAATTTTTGAATACAATGACAAAAAATACTCGTGAAATAAAAATCACCGCTTGCAAAATTCCGCGATCTGTGTTATAATTGTTGATAAGAAGGTGATCTTATGCGCAGAGCGGCAATTCCCGCTGTCCTCGGAGCAGGACTTGTGTTCTCAGGGTATCTTTCCTTAACGGCTTATACAGATTCGATCAGGGAAAAGGAAGTAAACGAGGTTATAAAATATCTTGAACTCGGCGCCGACCCGAACTGTCTTTATTCAGGATATACCGTCGAGGAACTCGGCGAAGGGTATACTCCCGCCGATAAATTCATGGGAAAAACTCTTATCGAAGATTTTCCCGTTATCAGCCAGTTTCCCGAACTGCCGACAGGCTGCGAGATAACCTGCGCCGCCGCATATCTTCGTTTTCTGGGATTTGACGCGGATAAGGTCAATCTGTCCGATATGTACATGAAACAAAGCAATAACTTCTATAAATCGGAAGACATCCTCTACGGACCCGACCCCGAAATAACCTTCGCGGGAGATCCCAAGAATTCCGGATACGGCTGCTTTGAAAAGGTCATCACAGACGCGATGAATTCATATTTTGCCGCAAATAACGCTGCCTCGGAATATGAAGCGGTCACTCTGCCCGGACTTAACGACGCGGATATAGAAAGACTGCTCGACGAGGGAGTCCCCATTATTGTGTGGGCTTCAAAGGAAATGAACGTTTACCGCTATTCCGAGCAGTCCGAATGGAAAGTAATAAACTCCGAAAAAGAAATCGTCTGGAGGGGAAATTCACATACTCTTGTGCTTGTGGGTTACGACCTGAACGCATACTATTTCATGGACTGCGGCGAAAATGCGGGAATAATCCCCTACGCAAGAGGATCTTTTACCGAACGCTTCACGGAAAACGGCAGCAGAGCCTGCACCGTAAAAATCAAGGAAAAGAAGTAAAAAGCATAACGGTAATATTAAAATTTCCAAGGGACTGTAAAAAGACAGTCCCTTAATTCCGTCTATCCCTCGGACAATATCCTCGCTGTGACCGTGAACAAAAGCAGAAATATCCCGTCAAGAGCCGCCGTGTGAGCCGCCGCAAAGCCCACCGTGCGAAGAAAATTTCTTTTTATCGGAGAAATAACAACATCTTTCCCCTCATAAGCGTTTCCGATAATGAATATCCACAGCACAAAATGGATGACTGCGGAAAAGATCACCGTGTATACCGCGCTGTATCTGAATATTGAATAGGTATAAGCCAGCACCGTCATGCAGACAATATCAGAAATTATTGAAAAGATCATATTGAAATTTCCCTTTGCAAGCTTTGAAAAAAGAAAATTCATCGGAAACGAAAGCACAAGCTCCAGAAGAATCAGCAATACATTGCTTCCTACAGACGATGCGAAAAACAGCGAATAAAACTCAAGCGGAAAAATACTCCTGAGAATTATCCACAGCACCGCCGTTGTGAGACATATGAAAGATATTATTTTTTTTTGTTTTTTATCAAAATATTTCAAGGCAGTATCTCCTGTTTTTTATAAGTATACCATTTTTCTTCGTCTTTTTCAATAGCTTTCGGAAAAAAATTTTCTCACAGAAAAAATTGCTCACGCATATACTTTATTTAGAATCCTTTTTATTTCGGGAGAGAAAACCGCATGAGCAGCAAATATATTATAGCGGGCGGCGATATGCGCTTTTGTGCCGCCGCCGATTTTATAGCGGGAAAAGGCGCCGAAGTATGCGTGCTTCTTCCCGCAGGACATACGAAAGCAAAGGAATTTCTTGACGCGGAAAAAATCGGCTCCGCGTCCGACGTAATTCTTCCCGTTCCCGTGTCGCGCGACGGAATTTACCTGAACACCGTTTTCACAGAGGAAAGAATACCGCTCGAACGGCTCTCTTCCCTTGTCAAGGATAGCGGAAGAGTTTACGGCGGAAAGATTACGGATAATATCCGTAAAATATTCTCCGAAAAGAATGTCACTGTCATAGACTACATGGAGGACGAGAGCCTGACTCTCAGAAACGCTCTCCTCACCGCCGAGGGCGCCGTGATGTACACTATGCAGAAGCAGGATATTTCTCTTTTCGGGCAAAAGGTACTCATAATCGGAACGGGAAGGATAGGAAAGTCTCTTGAGAAGATACTTCATGGCTTCGGAGCGGATATCACTTCTTCGGCAAGGAGAAGCTCCGAACTCGCGGCGGCGGAAATTCGGGGCTGCAAGACAGTGCGAACAGAAGATATCTCTCTGTTTGCGGAAGATTTTTCTCTTGTTTTCAACACCGTTCCCGCAATGGTCATAGAGGAGGATTTTATCAAAAGGGCGGGAAGAAACACGCTGATAATCGACCTTGCGTCCGCGCCGGGAGGCACCGACTTCGCGGCGGCGGAAAAATACGGCGTAAAGGCTGTGAATCTTCTCGGAGTTCCCGGAAAGTTTTCATATATATCTGCGGGAGAGCTTATCGCCCGCACAGTGCTTGACTATTATCCGAAAGGAGGAAACAGCTTTAAATGAACGGCGAAAACATAAGCCTCAAGGATATAAAAATAGGCTACGCTCTCTGCGGCTCGTTCTGCACCTTTGAGAAAGCGTTTGAAGCAATGAAAACGCTTATTTCTCTCGGAGCGGAGCTGACTCCTATCATGTCATACAACGCATATTCCGCCGACACGCGCTTCGGAACGGCGGAATACATGAGAAGCTGTGCAAAAAAAATCACCGGAAAGAATATCATATTTTCCATAGAAGCGGCTGAACCGATAGGTCCGAAGAAAATGTTCGATATTATTGTCGCTGCGCCCTGCACGGGAAACACTCTTTCAAAGCTTGCGCTGAACATTATCGACACTCCCGTAACAATGGCGGTAAAGAGCCATCTGCGAAATAACCGCCCCGTACTCATAGGGCTTTCGACAAACGATGCTCTTTCAGGTTCGGCGGAGAATATCGGAAAGCTTTTAAACCGAAAGAATTATTATTTCGTACCCTTTTCACAGGATAATCCCGACGGGAAACCCCGCTCGATGATCCTTGATTTTTCGCAAATTCCGAAAGCGGCTGCTTATGCGCTTCAGAATAAGCAGCTTCAGCCTATAATAAAATAAAATCCGCGGGGTAAATTCGCAAAATGAATTTATCCCGTGATTTTTACTGTATATAATTTTTTATCCATATACCGTTTTCGTTTCTGTACATTCCGTTTTTTCTTCTGTCTATTTCCTCCATAATTTTTTCGTCCATTCTTTTTTCGGCCTTCTCAAAGTCCTTCGAAAAGGTTTCCATTTCCTCACCGGACAGGATGTCCGCGTTTATATGTTTGATCTTCGGCATTTTTCCTCTCTCCTTTGCTTTTTTTATATTTTATCATAAAAACGAGTAAATTTCAATAGTTTCCGAAAAAAATCTAAAAAGGGAAGGGATCGCCGCGTATTTTGAGAAAAAAATTTTGAAAAATCGGTATAAACTGTTTATCTTTGTCAAGAATAACAGCAAGGGTTCAGGAAGTAAAGAATCTTTCGGAAAATTCCCCGAACATAAACTTAAATAAAAAAGGACGGTTGATTCTATGAGCAAATCATTTTTCAAGATCGGGAAACTCGGCGGAAAGGGAGCTGCGGCGGTGATATGCCTGTGTCTCGCGGCAGTTGCGGGAGCAGGAGTATATACCTACAACAAATCGGAGCTTACGGAGGAAAAGCTCTCCGCCTCCGACGACGCAGTCCATTCGGACGATTATCTTAACGCCGACGCGGCGCAGAACGATGTTCCCAAAAATGACGGGATCGCGGTTGAAGCGCCTGTGGAATCCGCTATGGAAGAAAGCGGAAACGGCGCTGAAGAAGCCAATGAAGCCGATGAAAACGACGCGGTGAATCCTCCCGTAACAGAAGCCGAAAAGTCTCCCTTTGAAGAGGAAAACGCTCTCAGCTCAGGTATTCTGGTACGTCCCGCAGACGGAGATATAATCTGCGGTTATTCCAATGGCGAGCTTGTAAAATCCAAAACTCTTGAGGTCTGGAAAACTCATGACGGCATTGATATTGCCGTCACGGCGGGAGATCCCATAAGAGCCGTCGCTGCGGGAACTGTTACAGCCGTTTACACCGACCCGATGTGGGGAAACTGCATTTCCATCGAACACTCCGGAGGCTATGAAAGCTTTTATATGGGCGTATCCGACACCATAGAGGTAGCACAGAACGAAAATGTACGTGCGGGCGAGGAGATCGCCGAAGCGGGAAATACCGCAGACGGCGAATCGGCGGAGGATGATCATCTGCATTTTGCTCTGAAGAAAAACGGAAAATGGATAGATCCCGCAGACGCTCTTTCGGGACTCGGAAGCTGACCTGCCAAAACAGGACGTTATGAAGTACAACATAACGTCCTGTTTTACATAGCTTTACCTTTTCGCGTTTACGCGGCGAAATTTAAAGCGGTTTGTTTATTCCGTTTCCTTTTCTTGAGAATCTTCGCCCTTTTCTGTCTCAAGAGAAACGCTTGAAACAAGAACGGCTGTTTTATCTTCAAGACTGGTGGTAACTATTTCAAAATGAGTGCAGTAATAACCCTCGGTATTGTCAACAGTCTGAAGTATAGGTCATATTCACATCAATGGTGAAGCTTGACAAAACAAATCTGGTCTGAATTTCATATTCAAGGTCAACGTCCTCGGTACCCACCTGATTTGTCTCGTAACCCGTAACCTTGTATTTGCGCGCAAGCTTTTTCACCTTTTCATCGTAATACTGCTCAGCCACGTCTCTGGGAAGAAGACATACGGATTCCTCCGAAAAACCCGTGAGAAGATACTCCTTATCCGACTCGCTGTAATTGAAGCGATATGTAACAATGGAATCGTCACAGTAGAAAAACTGGCTGTCCGACGGAACATATTCTTTCATTTCCGCGATATCGGTCTCCGGATTCACACACCACAGAACATCATCGCTTTCATAGAAAACCTCACTCTGATTGTTGATGGACAGAACCTTTGACTGAGACATACCGAGTCTTACCTTGGAAAGTACTCCCGTATAAGCCTCACCTTCCTCTTTTTCGGCGTCATCTCCGCAGCCTGAAAGCGATAAGATTACAACTGCCGACAAAATCAGTGATAAAATCCTATTTAATTTCAGTTTCAAAATATCAGTTCCTCTCGGGAAAAAAATTTTTTACATAATCAATTATACCATATTCTCGCAAAAAGTCAAGATTTTTTCACAAATTTATTTCGGAATATTCCTCATGCAGTTGATCCGCCCGCATTTTACGCGTTTACGCGCCGTAACGACTATCAGGCGAAAAGAATATACTGAAATAAAAAAGAGGTGACTGCACGGCATGAATACGGGCGGACTTTGCCCTGCGGCTGCGGCGGCTGCTGCGGCGGCTTTTATCGCCGAGGGGAAAACCATCGAAGAAATCGAGCTTATCGCGGCGGTTTTTGTACAAATAGGAGAAACACTCGAAACCATTGCGGCGGCAAGAAACTGTGAAGCGGCGGCAAAAGAAAATAACTGCGGGAGCAGTCATTCGTCTCTGTAAATTATAACGGGCAGAGGCGGACAGTTCGGGCGGTTTACAAACGGCATCTCAAGAACTGAATATTTTTTGCTGTCAATCGTCGGGAGAAATTCAAGTATCGCGTCATGCTCAACGAAACCCGTATCGCGTCCGTAATATATGATTATCGTCATGATTCCGTCCTTTTTGAGCAGCTTCAGACCTTTTTCGACAGCCGCAATGCTCGTTTCTTTTTTTGTGGATATTTTATGATCTCCATTCGGGAGCCAGCCCAGATTAAATGTAATGCATGAAACGGTTTCTTCCTCGAAATATTTGTCCATATTGCTGTGACATTCAAGCAGAACGTCCGCTCTGTCGGAGAGCATATTCTCCGACAGAAGCGCTTTTGTTGAATCCACGGCTTCTTTTTGTATATCGAATGCGGTAACGTGTCCGGTGTCCCCGACAAGAGACGCTAAAAGCAGCGTATCGTTTCCCCTGCCCGCAGTCGCGTCTATGCAGATATCACCTGATTTTACGTGTTCTGTAATTGCCCGTTTAATTATATCGAGAGCATTGAAGGATTTTCTTGCAGACATTTTTTCACATCCCGATGAGAAGATAATTACTGTTCAATATCGTCTTTTTCTTCGGCGCTTCTGTCAACCTTTGTTTCGGGGAGCTTTTCTATCTTTCTGAAAAGCGGGAGCGCCATTGCGCATACCGTGTAGATAATAAACGCGGGGCCGACAAGAATTCCTATAAAAACAGTGGTTTCGTTCCATAAGATCAGACATATCTCGACCGCAAGCACGATAACCAGCAAGACGGACCGCAGAAAATATTTCATGGATATCTCAAAGGAGTTTCTGAGACTTCCCATCAGTGAGTTTTCGTATCTCGCAAGCAGAGGATAAGCGTAAAGCTCGGAAAAGCCGAGAATATACGCCGTTCCGACGCCAACTATTATAAAAAGTATCCTGTGCGAAACCGCGTTTATTATAAACTGAATATCAATGTAAACCGCCCATATGCTGATTATCGAAATAAGCGACATGGGAATACCCTGCCTGAGATTAGCTTTCCACTGCTTTATAAACTGTGACGCTATCTTTCCCTCGCGTTCCTCGGACATTTTAAGTGCCACGGCGGAAGCGGCAATCGTAGACGCACCAACGGTCACTATCGGCAGACTGAAGATCAGCCACATGACATTAAGAGTAAAAATATCCGTGAGCTTCTGCATGAATTTGTAAAGCTTGCTGTTTGTACTGAAAACACTCATATTTTCCCCTACCTGTAAAGTTTCTTTACAATTTCGTATATCTTATCGGAGATCTCCTCTTCGGATGATTCTCCGTTTACCGTCACGATTTTTTCGCTGTCCCTGCATTTTTCAAAAGCCTTGAAATAGTTTTCTCTCGTCACGGCGAGGCGTTCTTCCGTTTCATATATTTCCCTTACTGTTCTCCCCTCGGAGATTCTCTTCAGCGCGAGAGAGACGGGAACATCTATAAAGATATTAATATCGGGTTTTAAAATATCCGCGGTTATCTTATTGTAAAAAATAATATCATCCATTGGGATATCCGCGCTCTGATAAGCGTAGGAGGAAAAGTAAAATCTGTCGGTAAGCACGGTTTTTCCGCTTTTTATTATATTTATGAGTCCGTCTGTCCCATTAGTGACATGATCTATTCTGTCAGCTGTGAAGAGCGCGGCTGTGGCGCGGCTGTCCATCTTTATTCTGCCCGTCATGACACTATGGATTAGCGAGCCTGTCGGAGAATCGGTAGGTTCTCTTGTGACATAGCATGATATTCCGTCATTATGCAGTTTTTCGGCAAGAAGTCTAAGCTGTGTGCTTTTTCCCGAGCCGTCTATTCCCTCGAAAGCGATAAATTTTCCGTTCATATTTTTTTCCTCAAAAATATTATTTATAAATATTTTATCACAATAAAAGAATGTGTTCATGTATTTTCTGTGTATATTTTTCATATTAAATATTATTGCAGTCAAAATCCATATCTTTTTTTCAAAATACAAAAAAATATTTGTTATATATAACGAAGAAAAAATTGTTGATTTTTTACTCGTGATATGGTATAATTAATCTGTTGGAGATGTATCGAAGTGGTCGTAACGAGCTTGACTCGAAATCAAGTTGTCCGTTAAGGGCACGTGGGTTCGAATCCCACCGTCTCCGCCAATAAGAAAAGAACCGCATAATAAAGCGGTTCTTTTCTTATTGGCGGATATTGGCGGAAACGGTGGCAGCTTCAAATGAAAACAGAGCTTACATCCGATGACGGGCAGACTCGAATCGGGAGAGCAGGAGCAGTCCCGCACGATTGCAGACCTTGTGATAAAGATAAACGAGGCAAATCTTCTGAACTATGAAGGAGACGTGCTTGGCGATGCTTACGAGTACCTTATCGGGCAGTTTGCAAGCGAGACAGGCAAAAAAGCGGGAGAATTCTACACCCCGCAGGAGGTTTCTCAGATACTTACGCGAATTGCCATTATGGGTCAGGAAGACAAAATGGGACTTCTTGTTTATGAAATCAAAGTGCAGAGTTTGATACAATTCAGCGATAGCCTTGCCGCTTGAA
>CAZCUQ010000057.1:0-11980 GCA_964501705.1 uncultured Ruminococcus sp.
GACAAGAAGCAAAACAAGCACGGGTACATATTTTATTAAATTTAGTTCTACGGATGGTTTTGCGGAGGGTACGTATAAGATTGTTGAATCAGCAAACGGGGATTATAAGCCTGATGAGAATGCTAAGTCAGTGTATGTGACAATATCGAATAACGGCAATGTTACTTATAGCTATTCTGAGAATGGCACTTCCGTAGAAAACCCGACTATTACCAATTCTGTCCCTGCGGCTGATATCACTGTAACAAAAGTGTTCAAGGACACAAGTGACAGTGATGAAACTTCTGTTGAGAGTACTGTTCTTGATGCTACAAAGATTACACTGACAGACACTACTAACAGCTATAACACAACAACAAAGTCTGTTAGCGAAAGTAATGACACGTATTCCGTGACATTTGAGAACGTTACAGACGGAACATATACTATTACGGAATCTGCATCGCCCAGTGATTATACTAAAGATACAACAGTGTATACGGTGACAGTATCTGACGGAATATGTAATATTACTAGTCCTGAAAGTGCAAGTGAGATCAAATTTGTAAACACTAAAACTAAAAAGGAAGAAACAGAAACTCAAAGCACAACTGAAACAACAGCCACGGTAACTATCAGCAAACAAGAACTTAACAATGAGGGTAAAGGTGAAATTCCGAACGCGACTATGGTACTTTCCACTACAGACAGTGTTGATTTGTCCGGCGTCACGGCTAAAGATAACTTTTCGATTACAAAGAGCAGTGACAATAAGACTATTACATGGATTAGCGGTGAAACGGCTTGCGTACTTACAGGTCTTCCCGCAGGTTCGTATACTTTGACAGAAGAGAATGCTCCTGACAATTATGTAAAACTTTCGACTGCGATAACATTTGATATTCAAGACGGAAAAGTGGTAAATTTTAGCGCAGGAGAAACCGTTGCGAAAAGCGAAACAATTGACGGAATGGACTTTATTACTGTTTTTAATGGTGTCGAGACAGGCACTGATACGACAACTGAGACAACCACTTTGAAGATCAGCAAGCGGGAAACCGGCAGCGGTGATGAACTTCCGGGCGCAGAGATGAAGCTTACCGCTGGAGACGGTGTTGATTTGTCCAAAGTCACGGCACAAAATGGCTTTAAAATTAACAATGACAGTGATAGCAAGAATATAATCACATGGACTAGCGGCAATGATGCTTGCGTGCTTACAAATCTTCCCGTTGGTTCGTACACTTTGACAGAAACAGCTGCTCCGAATGGATATGACAGCCTTGAAACAACAATAACCTTTACTGTTGGCTCGGATGGAAAGATAACGGAGTGTAACTCGGGTGATACTAAACTGGTGAATGTGAACCAGACGACGAATTATATTGTTGTTTACAATAATGCTAAGACTTCGGAGAACGGTTCTTCGGGAGATGATACATCGGGAGATGATACTTCGGGAGATGATACTTCGGGAGATGATACTTCGGGAAATGATGATTCGAATGATACTTCGGGCAATGATCCCGTAGATCCCGTAGATCCCGTAAATCCGATAATCGACATCAATGTTGTCTACATAAAAGAAGGCGTTGAACAAAACGTTCTCTCAACAAGCACTCTGTACGAAACAGAATTTACAATTTATGAAATAGACGAAGTTACAGGAAACAAAACAGTTATTACGACAAAATCTCCCGCGTGGAACGGCAGCAGCTTCAATGTTCAATTCGATGAAATCGAAACGGGCAAAAATTACGTTATAGAAGAAACCTCCGGCAACGCGGACAATTACAGCGTAGACAGCAACAAATGGTACGCCTCCGTGGACGAAAACGGAAACGTTACTTACACGGACGCTTACGGAAATCCCATCAGAAGCATTACATTCAACAAGTACAAACAAAGCGATTCCGACAGCAGCACACAGACAAACAGCGGAAGTCAGAATAACTCTGACAGCTACATCCCGTACTTCCCTTATTATCCGCAGTTTACCGTACAGAACAATACCGATGGCGACAGCTCGGATGACACGGATGATACCTCCAATGTTATCGAAATAGCTCCCGAAGACGCAATCATTATTAAAGAAGACGATTTGGAGGGAGAAAACGTTGCCGCAGGCTCGGGTATAAACGAAAACGGCGACGATATCGACCTTGCGCATTCCCTCAAGGGAATAGCGGTATTTATCGCGGAATCGATAATTGTCCTCGCGGGAATCGCTTCAAGAATTATTCTTAACAAAAAGACAAAACGCAGATAAATCTATATGAAAAAACTCAGTCCGAAAAAACGGGCTGAGTTTTTTCGCGGAAATTTTCCGACGTATTTCATCAAACATTTATGCCGTCCGATTCCGCTTTCGCGTTTTTATTGTCTGATCACACTACCGCAATACTTCGATAATTGCGGCAGCGGTCACACCCGCTCCCACATGACAGCAAATGCTTATCGGAAGCTTATCCATTATAATATTATATCCGGGGAAATTTTCCTTTAACTTTTCGAGCCACTCGAGAGCGGGTCCAAGCTCGCCCGAATACGCGGCGCTTATCTCATAATTTTTTCCCTCGAATCGTTCCCGTCTGTCCTTTTCGATTGCGGCAAGCATTATCTTCTGAGCGTTTGCCATTCCTCTTGCTTTTGAGAACGCGTCGAGCTTTTCTCCCTGAATCTGCAAAACGGGCTTTATTCCGAGAATAGACGCCACGGCTGCTCCGGCGGCTGTAACTCTTCCGCTCTTTTTAAGAAGCTCCAGAGTATTTACCGCAAGGTAAATGCTCGCGTTATAGGAATGTTCCTCAAGCTTTTCGCGTATCTTGGCGGCGGACATTCCCTCTTCGGCAAGAAACTTCGCGTCAAACACAGACTGACGCTGTGAAACAGATATCCTTTTGTTATCGACCGCTTCGACTTTTCCGCTATAATCCGCGGCAAGCGCTCTCGCTGTTCCGAGAGAACCGCTCAGCGCCGACGACATCGGAATATAAACGATCTCATCGAAGCTTTTTAAAAGCTTGTCCCACATTGAAGTTATAGATTCGGGCGACGGCTGTGATGTTGAAACCTCCGCTCCGTTTTTAAGTTCTTCAAAAAAATGCTCATATGTGCAGTTTATTCCTTCAAAATATTCCTTTCCGTTTATGATAAACGGCATGGGCATAAGGAAGATTCCTTCCTTTTCGGCTTCTTCGGGTTCTATCCCGCTGTTTGTATCTGTTACTATTGCTACCTTACTCATTTTTTTCGTTCCTTTCGTTTTAAATTGACCTCTCCGCACTCCGTCTCTCAAGGAGGTCTGATGTGCTTTTACCTGCTCATTTCGCTTTGAGGACCTGTTTCGTTATGCTCGGAGATTATTCTGTCTGTTTCGCGAAGATCGGAAGAGGGAAGATCTCCCACAATGGTGTTCTTAACGGAGCCTGTCGCGTTTCCGTATTTCAGAGCCTTTTCACAGTCAAGCTCCGACGAGAGAAGACCGTACAGCACTCCCGAAATATACGCGTCTCCGCTTCCTATCCTGTCCACGACCTCGATATTTCTGTACGGCTCTTCCTCAAAAAACTTATCCGATGAGGCATTGTAAATGACAGAACCGAAGGTATGTATCTTCGGACTGTGTACGATCCTTTGAGTGGACGCAACGATCGAAACGGGATAATCCTTGCAGAAGCTCTTCATCATTTCGCGGACGTTCCCCGTCTTTCCGAAGGTAAGACGCGCCGTATCCTCCGAGCAAAAGAAAATATCAACATAGGGAAGAATACCTTCGATACATCTGCGGGCCTCCTCGCCCGACCACAGATTCCGTCTGAAATTTACATCAAAGGAAATCAGCGCGTTGTTTTCCTTGAATTTTTTTATCATTTCAACAGCCGCGTTTCTTGTGTTTTCCGAAAGCGCAAGAGTTATTCCCGTGGTATGGAAGCATCTTGCCGAACGGTACATTTCATCGTCATAATCGGAAAGATTGATTTTGTTTACCGATGTGTAAAGTCTGTCGTAAACAATTCCCGGCTTTCGCGGATGAGCGCCGTTTTCATAGTAGTAAATTCCGAGACGTGCGTCATGCTCCGCGTCGTATGTGATGAAATCATCGCTGACTCCGTTGAAACGGACGCGGTTCTTTACGAACATTCCGATATCGTTCGCGGGGAGCTTTGTGATTATTCCCGTGCGAAGCCCCAGAAGAGCCGCTCCCGAAACGACATTCAGCTCCGCTCCGCCGACCTGCTTGTTGAATGTATCGCAGCTTTTTATTCTTTCGTTTCCTGAAGGAGAAAGTCTCAGTAAAAGTTCTCCGAAGGATAAAAGGTCAAATGGTTTTTTCCCGCTCATTTTAACATCTCCCTTTATGTATTGTTTTATTCAAATACCGCTTTTATCGTGAAGCTTACGATTACTGAATATTATAATATGATTTTGACGTTTTGTCAAGGGATGAAAAAAATGTTGTAACTGTCAAGTATAGCAGGCAGCCCCTTAAAGTTGATAAAAGAAGTTTTTTGGTGATTCTGTACATTATTGAGAAAAAAATTCGGAGCTTTTACATATATATAGAAGAATTTTATCCCGAAGCCGTTTATGAAATCGCAATTGACTTGACATCGCAAGAAAAAAGAGGTAAAATAAATACGAATATATTATAATAACTTTTAAAGGATCTTGATCATGTATATTATAGTTGTGGGCTGCGGAAAGGTCGGTCAGACCCTCGCCGTTCAGCTTGCCAATGACGGAAATAATATAACCGTCATAGATTTAAACGCCGCTAAGGTAAATGAAGTCACAGGCAGACACGATATCATGGGATACGTCGGAAACGGAGCCACTCACGTCGTTCAGCAGGCCGCAGGTATCGAAAAAGCACAGCTCCTTATCGCTGTCACAGGCTCTGACGAGCTTAACCTGCTTTGTTGTCTTATCGCAAAAAAAGCCGGAAACTGCCAGACCATAGCAAGAGTGCGAAGCCCCGAATACAGCACTGAAGCTCCGTTTTTAAAGGACGAACTCGGACTTGCGATGATAATAAATCCCGAATACGCAAGCGCCGCAGAAATAGCAAGGATTCTGAGATTCCCGTCGGCAATAAAAATAGATACCTTCGCAAGAGGAAGAGTCGAGCTTGTAAAATTCCGTCTCCCCGAAAAAAGCCCTATCGTCAATATGGCTGTCAAGGATGTGATATCAAGCCTTAAATGCGATGTTCTCATATGCACCATCGAAAGAGACGGCGAAGCGTTTATCGCAAACGGAGATTTCGTTTTCAAAGAAAAGGACGTTATTTCAATAGTTGCTTCTCCCAGAAAGGCAAACGATTTCTTCAATAAAATAAAATACAAGACCCGCTCGGTGCGCGATGTCATGATCGTGGGCGGCGGAGAGATCTCTCATTACCTCTCGGATATGCTCGTAAGATCCGATATCGCCGTAAAAATAATCGAAAAGAACCAGGAAAAATGCGAGGAGATGTGCGCAAATCTCCCCGAAGTCACCGTAATAAACGGAGACGCGGTCGACCAGGAGATCCTTCTTGAAGAGGGACTTGAAAACGCGGACGCTTTCGTGGCACTTACAAATCTCGACGAGGAAAATATTCTTCTTTCGCTTTTCGCCAGAAATAAGAGCAAATGCAAGCTGATAACAAAAATAAACCGCATCGATTTTGACGAGGTCGTCGATAACCTCGATCTCGATACGATAATCTACCCCAAGCATATCACCTCCGAAATTACCGTGCGCTATGTCCGCGCCATGAAAAATACTATCGGAAGCAACGTGGAAACGCTTTATTCCGTCATCAAGGATAAGGTCGAGGCGGCGGAATTTATCGTAAGGGAAAATTCGCCGATTATAAATATCCCTCTCTGCGATATGAAATTCAAGGATAACGTTCTTGCCGCAGCTATTATACGCGACAGAAAGGTCATAATCCCGCGCGGACAAGATGTTTTCATGCCTGGAGACAATGTTGTCATCGTCTCGGAGATAATGGCTTTGAACGATATTACCGATGTGCTGAAGAAGGGTCAGAAATGAATTTCAGAATGATTAAATATATCCTCGGTCAGATACTTGTTTTTGAGGGACTTTTTTTGCTTATCCCGCTTATCACGGCGATAATTTACGGCGAAGAAACGGCTGCGGCTATTTTGTATTCTATCGCCGCCTGCTTCGGCGCGGGAGCGCTTCTCCTGATAAAAGAGCCTGAAAACAAGGCTCTTTATTCAAGAGACGGATTTGTTATAGTGTCTTTAAGCTGGATAGTGCTGAGTCTTTTCGGAAGTCTGCCTTTTTTCATCTCGCGTGAGATCCCTAACTTTGCGGACGCGCTTTTTGAGACTGTTTCGGGATTCACCACAACGGGCGCGACAATCCTTCCCGATGTCGAAAAGCTTTCAAAATCGCTTCTTATCTGGAGAAGCTTTACGCACTGGGTCGGCGGAATGGGTGTGCTTGTATTTATTATGGCGTTCATTCCCCTGAGCGGAGGTCAGAATATCCACATAATGAAAGCGGAAAGCCCCGGTCCGTCCGTCTCAAAGCTTGTTCCGAGGATAAAGACAACGGCGTTTATTCTGTATTCGATTTATTTTGTGCTTACTTTTGCGGAATTTATCCTTCTGCTTTTCGGCGGAATGAGCGTTTTTGAAGCAACAAACGCCGCTCTTGCCACGGCGGGAACGGGAGGCTTCGGAGTTTTAAACAGCAGCATGGGAAGCTACAGCTCCTACATTCAAATAGTCGTTACCGTGTTCATGTTTCTTTTTTCGATCAATTTCGGCTCGTACTATCTTATATTAATTGGAAAAATAAAGGAGAGCTTCAATGAAGAGGTTCGGGTGTTCTGCCTGATAGTTTTGTCAGCAACGGTTATAATCGCTTTTGACACAAGAGGAATGTTCCCGTCAATCGGCGACGCGGTGAAGCACATTTCCTTTACCGTGACATCTGTCATATCCACCACGGGATTTTCAACTGTGGATTTTAATCGTTTCCCCGAGCTTTCGAGAACGATTATCATTCTTCTTATGTATGTGGGAGCCTGCGCGGGAAGCACGGGCGGAGGAATAAAAGTCTCCCGACTGATAATTCTTGTAAAGGGGCTTTTAAAGGAATTTGACGTTATGATACACCCGAAGCAGGTGAAAAACATTACAATCGACAAAAAGCCCGTGGAGCACGAGGTTGTTCGCTCGGTGAATGTGTTTATGGTCTGCTATGTCCTTATTTACGCGCTTTCGGTGATGATAATCTCAATAGATAATTTAGATCTTATCACGAATTTTACGGCGGTCGCCGCGACTGTAAACAATGTGGGTCCGGGACTTGAAATGGTCGGTCCGACGCAAAATTTCAGCATTTTCTCCGTCCCGTCAAAAATCGTCCTTATCTTTGATATGCTTGCGGGAAGACTGGAATTATTCCCGATGCTTCTGTTATTTTCGCCTGCGGCATGGAAAAAGTGATATACGAAAAAGGTTTCCTTTTTACTTTTGAAAAAAAAAAAACAACGGTGTAAAGCATTGAAATAATACAGACTTTACACCTTGCAGAGGTTGATATGGGTTATTCTTTGATAACGTCTAATTCGGTGAGATTAACATCGGAACTCATAAGAAAGACTTTTAATTCAATGTATCGGAGTTTTAATTCTTCATAATCTGCTGAATCCTTGCCGGCTAAACGCATATATCTCTGAATCCTTGAAAACTCTTCTATACTGATTTTTAGTAATTCTTTGTCGGTCATATCGTTCACCACCTTTCACCTCCCGTATTTGTGGTACTTATATTATACCATATAGCAGATGTATTGTCAAGGAGTAAAGTCTGCATTTTATGTATGTGGGAGTCTGCGCGGACAGCATGGGTGGAGGAATAAAGGTCTCACGTAACAGTTCTTGAAAGGGAGCGTTAAAATGGAACTTACCGCTTTGCTGCTTGCAGTTTCTTTTGTCGTCTTTACTGCGGCGGATATCGTTAAATCAGAAGGAAAAACAAGAAAAGTATTTATTATCGTTGATATAATTCTGATTGGCATTTTTGCCGGTTTTATGATATGTTGTCATATTTACGTCACAAACATAGACAGGGACAGAGAGAAATACGAAATTAACGGGTCATCGCTTTTCGGCGGGATATCCTACAAGGGTGAAACGGACGATTTTTATCTTCTTTACGAAAGAGCGTTTTTATCTTCGGGAACCGATATAGCCGTTCCGAAAGAAGCTGTGTATCTCCCTGCGACAGCGAAATTATCTGACAATCTGTTGATATACAGTAAAAAAGGAACAGAACCTATCAGTTACTCAAAGACAATTTCCATTGATTCAAAAGAATATTGTTTATGTGACAGTGCAGTAAAGATACGTCCCGATCTTACGTGGGAATTAGTTATTATCGGTTTTTTCGATCTTCTTATACTGTACTCCTTTAACGCTTTGATATTTGTGATAGTTTTGGTTCAGAGAAAAAAGGAAACAGTATAAAATATCCCCCGAAGGATTTTTCTTTCGGGGGATAAAATATTTTTGTGATTATTTTGCAATCTCTTCCGCAAGCGCTTCAAGAGCCTTTTCGGAATCGGGCATAAGCCTTGTTCTTATGGAGACGGTATTTTCGCAAAGAGTTATATTTTTCATCTCTTCAAAGGCAGCTTTAAGAAGCTTTCCCGCCGACGGCGCCCATGAGCCGTTTTCGATTATCGCTACCCTGCGGTTCTGATAGGTCTTTGACTTCAGTCTGGTGACGAAATCCGCCATCGGAGTGAATATTCCCGCGTCATATGAGGAAGAAGCGACAACCATTCTGTCATAGCGGAAAGCATCCTCGACACACTTGGAGAGATCTGCTCTCGAAAGGTCGGAAATCGCGACTTTTACGCCCTTGCTTTCGAGGCTGTCCTTTAATTTTTCGGCAGCCTTTTTCGTATGTCCGTGAAGAGAAGCATACGCGATAAATACGCCGCTTTCCTCGGGAGTATAGCTGCTCCATGTACTGTATCTGTTTATGTAGTGCGAAAGATCTCCCGTGAGTATTGGTCCGTGAAGAGGACAGATCGTCCTTATATCAAGACCGGAAGCCTTTTTGAGTAGCGTCTGAACGGAAGCGCCGTATTTTCCCACAATATTGAAATAATATCTTCTTGCCTCACAGTCCCACTCGCCGTCATAATTGCAGAGTGCTCCGAATTTTCCGAAGCCGTCCGCGGAGAAAAGTATTTTTTCGGTTTCCTCATATTCTACCATAACTTCGGGCCAGTGAACCATCGGCGCCATAAAGAATTTAATAGTATGCGCTCCGAGCGTAAGTGAATCGCCCTCTTTTACGGTCATTACACGTCCCGTAAAGTCATCGTCGAAAAACTGCGGGAGCATGGCGGCAGCCTTTACACTGCACACAAGCTTCATTTCGGGATATTTTTCCATGATCCTGCCGATATTCGCCGAATGGTCGGGCTCCAGATGAGATACCACGAGATAGTCGGGAGTTGTTCCCGAAAGAGCATTTGTGAGGTTATTTAACCATTCATCGGAGACTCTTATATCGGCGGTGTCCATTACCGCCGTTTTTTCATCGAGTATAACATAGGAATTGTAAGATACTCCATCGGGGATATTATACTGATTTTCAAACAGATCAAGAGTTGTATCGTCACAGCCGATATATTTCACTGCGTCGGAAATAGTTACCTTGCTCATTTTTTAATCTCTCCTTATATTTATATTTCAGCGGCTAAGGTGATTCTCCCGCACTCGCGGAGATGGGATCAAAGCCCCAGCTTTCCGAATATCCCGCCGACCTTTTCTTTAACGTCCCGGGCGCTGATTTCCGCCTTTATTCCGTCTATGACCTTACTAATCTCAGCATCGGGAAGATCCGCTCCGATGATTTTTTCAACGGTCTTTACGGGGTCTTTTTGAAAATCCTTCGCGAAATCGGGATCGCTTTTGATTTTATCGATACATTCTTTGATTTTTGCCTTGATATCCATATAAAACACTCTTTTCACATATTGATTTGTATTTGCACATTTTGCATATACAAATTTATTATAGCATATAAGAAAAAACAAATCAATGCGTATTAATTACAAAATTATGTACAGATTTTTGTAAAAAAATATCCGCTCCCTTGCGGAGCGGATATTTTTAATAAATCAAGGCTAAGGTTACGATTTGTTACCCATCTTGTAAGCGTCGATCATTTTCTTTACCATCTGACCGCCTACAGAGCCTGCTTCTCTTGCGGTAAGATCGCCGTTGTATCCGCTCTTGAGGTTAACGCCGACTTCACTTGCTGCTTCCATCTTAAACTTATTGAGAGTTTCTCTTCCTTCGTTTGTAATGTTGTCTTTCATTTTCTTTTCTCCTTTTTGTTTTGTGATTGGGTTTGTGATAGTATTATATGCCGCGTGAATTTTCTTATTACAGAAAATTTTTAGCAGAATTTTAAAAAAATGTTTTGTATATATGTTGGAACTCGTTCTTATATTAAGGAGAATGCGGACGATAAACCGAACAGAATCAGCTGTTTTAAGATTAAAGAGGGATCTTCCGCCTTGAGCTTACAGTCTTTATTTTGTAGTAACGGAAATTGTGGCATACTCGCCTGTCTTGTAAGAATTCCCGCTCTTTTTGAGAGCAACTACCTTGAATTTGTATTTTGTCTTTGACGAAAGTCCCGTCACCTTGCAGGTAGTCGAAGTCACGTCCTTGTATTTTTCGTACTTTTTGGTTTTGCTGTTGTACTTGTAAACCCTGTAACCGGACGCGCCCTGAACTTCGTCCCACACAAGAGTAACGGTATTCGCGGTTCTTGTCGCGTCAAGATTAGCCGGAGCGTCAAGCTGTACGGAAGAAGACGAGGTGTCGGACGTGATGTATATGATTTTGTGCTCCTTAGCCCATTTCTCGGCGTTCGATCCGGGTGAAACCACCAGTGTTATCACGCACTGCTTGATAGGATAACAATAACTGTACGGGTAAGTGACAAACTTTCCGCTGTCGTCATAATATCCGTACGCTTGCATTTCTTTGTAAGAACCGAAAATCTTCGAGGAAAGCTTTAAAGCTTCATCATAGGTTTCAACACCTAATTCCCAGTAAACCTTTTTTATTCCGTCAGCTTTCACATCATTCAGCTTATTGGTCTTACTGTCATACACATAAGAATAAAAATCATCCGGCGAATCAGTGCCGTACATATATCCGAAAGTATAGCTGCCTTCGATATCCGTGTTTTTCGGAATCGTTATCTTTGAAAGCCTCGTACAGTTTTGAAAAGCGCGGTCGCAGATTTTTCCCGTATCGGAAGGAAGATTTATGCTTGTCAGTGAATAACATGAAAAGAAAGCGTATTCGTCGATAAACGAAAGATGAGCGTCGCTTTTGGTAAATTTCACGGTTTTCAATGAATAGCAACCCTTGAATGCACCGACCGATATACCGTTTACATCATCGCTGCCCACATCTCCCTTAATGGTTACGGAAGTAAGATTTGTACACCATGCGAACGCTTCGGTACCGATACCGTATTTTGTAGTCCCCGCAGGAAATGTTACGGACGTTATCGAAGTATTTTGGTAAAAAGCTTTTTCGCCGATATAGACCGCTTCCGCGGGAATAATAATATTTCCGCCATTGCCCGTATATTCGCTGACATAAATATCCCCATAGGAATCCTTTTTGAGAACAAAACCGTTTACGGTCTTATAATATTCAGCAGCGGAAGCCGTGATGGCCAAAGGTGAGTTGTCTCCCGTGCCAATAGGCAAGCCTGTGCATACTCCCGCAGCCATTACAGCTGCCGCAGCAAATGCCGCAATCTTCTTAGTTTTCATAATTTCAGCTCTCCTTTTTAAGCAGATATTTTCGTATTTTTGACAAAATACGCATATATATATTATATATCATCTGATTCGATATGTCAAGTTAATATTGCTTTTATTTCTCCCAAATAATTGTAAAAATCACGGTGTAATAATTTGTGAG
>CAZCUQ010000058.1:0-11862 GCA_964501705.1 uncultured Ruminococcus sp.
TGGTAGGTTCGTCGAGGATATAAATGGTTTTTCCCGTAGCGCGTTTTGAAAGCTCCGTTGCAAGCTTTACTCTCTGGGCCTCGCCGCCCGAAAGAGTCGTAGCGCTCTGACCGAGTTTTATATAACCCAGACCGACCTCCTGCAAAGTCTGAAGCTTACGCGAGATTTTGGGGATAGCCGAAAAAAATTCAACGCTTTCGTCGACGGTCATATCGAGGACGTCGAAGATGTTTTTCCCCTTATATCGCACCTCAAGAGTCTCGCGGTTGTATCTTTGTCCCCTGCAAACCTCGCATGGAACATAAACATCGGGCAGAAAGTGCATTTCTATCTTTATTATTCCGTCACCCTGACACGCCTCGCAGCGTCCTCCCTTGGTATTGAAGGAGAATCTCCCCGCAGTGTAGCCTTTCATTTTTGCGTCGTTGGTTTCCGCGAACAAATCTCTGATATCGCCGAAAACGCCCGTATAGGTAGCGGGATTCGAGCGCGGAGTTCTCCCTATGGGAGACTGATCTATATCTATAACCTTGTCGAGATATTCAAGACCCTCCATACCGGCGAATTTTCCCGCGCGCACCTTTGCCCGGTTTAATTTTCCGGCAAGGTGCTTATACACTATCTCGTTTATGAGCGAAGATTTTCCCGAACCCGAAACTCCGGTAACAAGGCAGAAAGTTCCGAGCGGTATCTTAACGTCGATATTTTTGAGATTATGCTCCGCCGCGCCCTTGACGGTCAGAAAGTTCCCGGTTCCCTTTCGTCTTGTTTCGGGGACGGGGATACTTCTCTTTCCGGAAAGATACTGACCTGTGATCGATCTTTTGCATTTCATGATATCTTCGACGGAGCCTTCCGCAACTATCTCGCCGCCGTGAACTCCCGCGAACGGACCGACATCGATGATATGGTCGGCGGCGCGCACGGTATCCTCGTCATGCTCCACAACTATGAGAGTATTTCCGAGGTCGCGAAGTCTTTTCATTGTGGAGATAAGCTTGTCGTTGTCTCTCTGATGAAGCCCGATAGACGGCTCGTCAAGGATATAAAGCACTCCCACAAGAGAAGAGCCTATCTGTGTGGCGAGACGTATTCTCTGACTTTCCCCGCCGCTCAGCGTACCCGCCGCGCGCGACAGAGTAAGATATTCAAGTCCGACAGATCTCAGAAATCCGAGACGCGAGCGTATTTCCTTTATTATTCTTCCCGCGATAAGATTTTCCCTGTCGGTAAGAGATAAATTATCAAAGAACGAAAGACATTCGGAGACGGATTTATCGGTAAGCTCAGCGATATTGACGTCTCCGACGGTAACGGCGAGGACTTCTTTTTTAAGGCGTTTTCCGTGACATTCGGGACAATCCTCTTCGGTCATAACGTCTTCTATTTCAACTCTGCTCATTTCGGAATTTGTTTCCCTGAAGCGTCTTTCAAGATTGCGGATGATACCCTCGAACGGCTGGTCGAACGTTCCGCCGCCGTAAATACCCGCACGCTGAAGATGAAGCTTCGTATCGCCCGTGCCGTACATAAGCGAATCGACAAATCCGTCGGGAAGTTCTTTGACGGGAAGATCTATCGAGGTGTGATACAATTTCGCAAGACCCTTGTAATACATGACCGCAAAAGAATTCGGGTCGGTAGTGTTCCAACCCGTAGCCTTTACGGCTCCCTCGGAAAGAGAAAGCTCCCTGTTCGGGATAATAAGGTCGGGATCGATTCTCTGAAAGCTGCCCAGACCCGTGCATTTTTCGCACGCGCCGTACGGGTTGTTGAACGAAAACATACGCGGGGAAAGCTCCGGGACGGAGATATTATGTTCGGGACAGGCAAAATTCTGCGAGAAAAGCACATCCTCTCCGTCAATAACATTAACGATAAGGATACCTCCCGAAAGACCCATAACGGTTTCGATACTGTCGGCAAGTCTTGTTTCGATTCCGTCCTTTACGGCGAGGCGGTCAACGACTATTTCGATATTGTGCTTTTTGTTTTTTTCGAGCTTTATTTCCTCGGTCAGATCGTAGATGATGCCGTCTGCGCGGACTCTCGCGTATCCCGACTTTGAAGCTTTCTCGAAGATCTTCCGATGTTCTCCTTTTTTTCCGCGGATAACGGGAGCGAGAAGCATTATTTTTGTTTTTTCGGGAAGCTCCATGATCTTGTCAACTATCTGATCGACGGTCTGCCGTCTTATTTCCCTTTTGCAGACGGGACAGTGAGGTATACCGATACGGGCATAGAGGAGTCTCAGGTAATCGTATATCTCGGTGACGGTACCCACAGTGGAGCGGGGATTTCTGGAGGTTGTTTTCTGATCTATGGAAATAGCCGGGGAAAGACCGTCGATGGAATCGACGTCGGGTTTTTCCATTTGTCCCATAAACATTCTCGCGTATGAGGAAAGGCTTTCCATATATCTTCACTGACCGTCCGCGAATATTGTATCAAACGCGAGAGAGGATTTTCCCGAACCCGAAAGCCCCGTGATAACAGTCAGGCTGTCACGGGGGATCTCAAGACTTACGTTTTTAAGGTTATGCTCGCGCGCTCCTCTGATAATGATCTTATTTTTGTTATTCATAATTTTTTCCCTTTTTCAGATAAAGAGCGGGAAAAATCTCCCGCTCTTCGCTAAAGATTACTTCTATATTATAGCACATCTGTTCGCAAAAATCAATAGCGGGGAATAATCAGTGTGTAAACTTTTTATGAACGGTTCTCATTTTGCGGGGGAGCTTTTACCGCAAGAACAGGATAGCTTTCGGAATAAGGCTTAATAATATCGGGATATTTTTCCGCCTCGGCGAATATTTTTTCCGCAAGACCGTTATCTTTAAGTTCGGCGACAAGCGCGGAAAGCTTTTTGTTATACATCGTGGGACAGACAGAAGCCACGCCGATAACGAGAGTGCCTCCCATATCCATAACCCGGTACGGCCATATCTTACATTCAAACGGCTTGCTGTCGCGCAGAGAGCAGCCCGTTTCGGTGAGCATGGGACAATAGTACAGCCCTTCCTCATCGGGATTCATTCTGAAAAGGTATCCTTCGCCTTTTTCGATAAATTTGACCGACGGGTCGAGTTCCTCAAGATTTTCTTTCATTTCCTTCGGGATAACCGGAGTCTCCCAAAGGTCGTATCTGTCAAAAACGCAGCATATTCTGCAGTCCGCGCAGTCGGCGGGAGATAAAATATTTTTAAGCATAATTAAATTTTTCCTTTTGAATAAGCGTTTGGTTTACGGATAAAATAAATTCTGAAAGGAGCATCTGTATTATGAACATAACAAAAAAAGAGTATGCACAAATGGTAAAAAAAGCTTCTCCGAACTCAAAGTCATGGATAGACATACCCATGGCGTTCCTTATCGGCGGAGGCATATGCGTTATCGGACAGATTTTTCTGAATATGTACCTCAAAGCCGGTCTTTCCGACAAGACGGCGGCAGGTTGTACGACCGCGACGCTGATATTTTTAAGTGCCCTGTTTACGGGGCTGGGACTGTACGAAAAGCTCGCGAAGCACGGCGGAGCGGGAACTCTCGTTCCCGTAACGGGATTTGCGAACGCCGTTGTGTCGCCCGCTCTCGAATTCAAATCCGAGGGATTTGTCATGGGATTGGGCGCGAAGATATTTATCATATCGGGTCCCGTAATTCTTTACGGAACGGCAGCGTCCGTTCTATACGGAATAATTTACTATTTTACAAGATGATGTTTTTCTCCGTCCGCGAAGGGCGGAGATTTTTATCAGAATCCGTTTATCTTCTTAAAGATCTCCTGCATACGCCTGTCGGTGTCGGCAATAGTTTCGGCACAGCTGTAAAGCTCGTCCGAAAGCTCCTTTGGAACGGTCTTTCCCGTTTTGTAGTGAAGCTCATGTTCAAGGCTCGCCCAGAAATCCATTGCCATCGTGCGTATCTGTATCTCAACGGGAGCGTAGTCCTTTCCCGTGGAAAGATAAACGGGAACGTTCACCACGATATGAAGGCTTCTGTAGCCGTTCGGCTTGGGATTTCTGATATAGTCCTTCATCTTGATAAGCTCGATGTCGTCATGAGCCGTCAGAAGTCCCGCAAGAGTATAGATATCGTCGATGTACTGGCAAACGACTCTCACTCCCGCGATATCGTAAAGATTCGCTCTGATCGAGGAAACAGCTATGGGTATGCTCTTGCGGCGGAGTTTTCCGATAATGCTTTCCGGGGATTTTATTCTGCTTTTAAGCGTATGGATAGGGTTTCGCTTATACTTTGCCGAAAACTCGTTATCGAGTATTTTCAGCTTGGTCACAACTTCGTCGGCAGCCGCCTCATAGAGGCTCATCAGCGAAAGAAACTCGGTGAAATACGAAACAAGTTCCGTCTTCGTGATATCGGGAAGCATAAGAGCGTCAAGCTCCGTTTCTTCTATCGGGGATTTTTCCTCAAGCATTGTATCTCTCCTTTCGCGCGTCAGTTTACGATCTCAACCTCATTTTCGCCGAAGCAGTCGCTTACAATATCCATTTCAAACCAGAACGTGCTTCCGACGCCGATCTCCGACTGAACTCCGAAATCGAAGCCGTGGCTTATGAGTACCTGCTTTACGATGGAAAGACCGAGTCCCGTGCCTATAACATCGCGTTTATTTTTTTCGGCGCGGTAATATCTGTCAAAGATAAGCGGCATAAGCTCTTTTTCTATTCCGGGTCCCGTGTCGGTAATGCACACTCTTACTTTTTTTCCGTTTATAATCTGCATGATGTATATTTCCCTGCTGTCCCCGCTGTAGTTGAGCGCGTTGTTTATGAGATTATACAGCACCTGTTCAAGCTTGATGACGTCCGCTCTTACATAGATATCGGGAGCTTCCCCGACATAGAATTTATATCCTTTCTGTTCGGAGACGAGAGTATATCTGGTCATAACATCGGCGATCTTTTCGTTAAGGCATATCTCGGTGAGATTCAGTTTTTCCGTTTTGTTTTCAAGCTTGGACAGATCGAGGATATCGTTCACGAGAGCGGCGAGACGGTCGCTTTCTTCTATTATGACGTTCACGTGTTCGTTTCGTTTTGCGGGGTTGTCACCCGAAATATCGCGTATCATCTCGGCGTAAGCCTTGACCATAGTGAGAGGCGTTCTGATATCATGAGAGATATTCGCGATAAGATCTCTTTGAAGGGAATCCACCTTGGATATCTCCGAGGAAGCGTAATTAAGGGTGTCCGCAAGCTTTTCCGTTTCGGTGTATCCCTTGCCGTTGAAGCTTATGTTATAGTCGCCCTGACCCATTTTTTCAGCCGATCTTGTTATCCTGACGATAGGCGTGGAAATAAGCTTTGAAAGGAAATAGGATATTCCGAAGCCCAGAACAAGCACGGCGGCGGATATCGTGAAAAGCTGGCTCTTTATAATATTTACCGTGGAATCGAGAGGTTCGAGGGAAGTATTCAAAAAAACATATCCCATAGGATTGTCCTTTTGACCGATTATCATGACGAATACGAGCATATTGTTTTTAAAGCGGCTGTTTTCAAGCTCGGTATAGTAAACGCCCGTATCGGTTTTAAGCACGGCTCCTCTGAGAGCGGAAAGGTTTGTCATTCCCTGAGCGCCGTGAATAAGGCAGTTTTTTGCCATAACATCGTATGAATACATAGTTCTCCCGTAGCTGTCCTGAATAATTATGCACATATCGTTGTCGTAGGCGAGCTTCTCAAGAGCGTCGGTCGTGAAATCGGCTCTGCCCCATTCCTCAACGATATATCCCGCTATTTCGAAGATATCTTTGGTTTTCATATACTTATAGGTTTTTTCCAGAGAAAAACCGAAAACTATCCAGATAAGCAGAAGTATACTGATGCTGAAGATAGCGAAATATATCCACACTGTAAAGCGCAGGCTCCTGAGTTTGCTTTTTATTTTCGCGAGCTTTTCCGATGCTTTTTTTCTTTTATCCCTGCGTATGCATCCCGCTTCTTCTTTAAGAACGGTTTTTTCGGGCGATTTTTCTTTTTTCATGTGATGAGCGGTCCTTTTGTTCAGCAATCGAATTTATAGCCCATTCCGCGCAGAGTAATAATGAATTTGCGGTACGGTCCTATGGAATTGCGGAGCATTTTGATATGTGTATCCACGGTTCTGTCGTCGCCGTAGAAATCGTATCCCCAGACCTCCTCAAGGAGTTTTTCTCTTGAAAGAGCGATCCCTTTATTTCTGACAAGGTAAAATAAAAGATCGTATTCCTTGGGCGTGAGAGAGGCGGGAGTACCGTCCACAATAACTTCCCTTCCGTTCATATTGATCTCAAGACCCTCATAGCGGAGCTTATCGGATTGTTTTTCGGCGCCGCTGCTTCTTTTGATAACGGCGCGCACGCGTGCCATAAGTTCTTTCGGGGAGAAAGGCTTCACGACGTAATCGTCCACTCCTATTTCGAAGCCGAAAAGCTTATCGTATTCCTCGCCGCGCGCCGACAGCATGATAACGGGTATCTGTTTATTTTTGCGTATTTCCTTAACCGCGCTGTAACCGTCGAGGCGCGGCATCATTATATCCATTACTATGCAGTCGAAGTCCTTGCCGCGGCAGATCTCGACCGCCTGCATACCGTCTTCGGCTTCTTCCGCCTCAAAGCCCTCGAACTCGGCGTATTCTCTGACGACATTTCTGATATTTTTTTCATCATCGACTATCAGTATTTTATTTTTTTCCATTTATTTAAACCTCCGCATATTCTTACATATTTATATATTAGAATATTTTTTCCGTTTTGTCAACAATTATTTTAAAATCGAATCGGAATTTACGAGAGAGATTCGTTTTACGGGCTGATATCATAGTATCACATTTTTGTGTCAAAAATATGGAAAAACACTGACATTTTTCCGATAAAAAAGAGAATTTTCCCGCCTCGCCGAACCTTTTGCGCAGGCAGTCACAGCCTGAAAACGAGAATAACCGGCAATTTACAAATCCAAGAATGAAAAAGCAAAAAGCGCGGGCGGGGCGGGAAATAAAAAGCTTGACATTGCGGAGAAAATGGTATATAATTGTAACTGTAAATTATCAGACGGCTTCGGAAATATCAAATCTCGAAAGGAATGAAAATATATGAAAAAATATTTCAAAGGAATCTCCGCCGTACTTTCGGCGGTTATGATTGCGGGAGTATTCTCCTCCTGCGGAGAATCCGCCGCGCACGCCGCCGATGAAACAGCAGTGCCGACAGCGGAAGAATCAGCCAAAACCTCCGCCGGTGAAACGACAGTGCCGACAGCGGAAGAATCAGCCGAAACCTCCGCCGATGAGTCCTCCGTAAAAAATACACATAAAAACGATGAATTCCGCGACATTACCGCAAAGGAACTTGTCTCCGAAATGAAAATAGGCTGGAACCTCGGAAATACTCTGGACGCTACCGGCAAAAAAGACCTGACCAGCGAAACGGCCTGGGGAAATCCCGAAACCACAAAGGATATGATCGATATGGTGGCGGACGCGGGCTTTAACGTTATAAGGATACCCGTTACCTGGATGGATCATCTCGGCGAGGCTCCCGATTATACCATTGACGAAGCATGGCTCGACCGAGTGCAGGAGGTCGTGAATTACGGCATAGACAACGATATGTTCGTTATACTGAACACGCACCACGAGGACTGGTACAATACCCCTACCTACGAAAAAGCGGAGGAATCAAAAGCGGAACTTGCCGCACTGTGGGCACAGATAGCCGACAGATTCGGAGGATACGACGAACACCTCATCTTCGAGGGTATGAACGAACCTCGCCTCAAGGATACTCCCCTCGAATGGAACGGCGGAGACAGCGAATCCCGCGATGTGGTGAATCAGTACAACGCCGTTTTCGTTGAAACAGTAAGAAAATCCGGAGGAAATAACGATAAGCGTATTCTTATGGTAACGCCGTATGCCGCGAGCACCGAAGAAAAGGTTATGAAGGATTTTATAATCCCCGAAGACAGCGGAAAAATAATAGTTTCTCTTCACGCGTATTCTCCCTATGATTTCGCGCTCAATACCAAGGGAACGGATAAGTGGTCCCTTGACAGTCAGGGCGACAAGGACGGCGTTGAATACGCTTTCGCGAGAGCAAAGGAATACTTCCTCGATAAGGATATCCCCGTTATTATCGGAGAATTCGGCTCGGTAAACAAGATGAACCTTGAGGCAAGATGCGCCCACGCCGAGTTCTACGTATCAAAGGCAAAAGAATACGGTATCCCCTGCATATGGTGGGATAACGGCGCATTTGTCGGAAACGGCGAAAATTTCGGTCTTCTCGTCAGAAATGAGCTTCGCTGGCACGATGAGGAACTTATAGATTCTCTGATGAAAGGCGTTTCGTAAATGAAAGCAATCATCCAGAGAGTGACCCGCGCTTCGGTAATGATCGACGGCAGAATAAACAGCGAAATAAAAAACGGTCTTCTCGTCTTTTTCGGAGCGGAAAAAAATGACGAAAATTCTCCCGACGCGGAGGAAAGAATAAAAAAATTCGCGGAGAAATTACAAAGACTGCGTATCTTCTCCGACGAAAACGGCAAAACAAATCTTTCCGTAAAGGACGTAAACGGCGAGCTTTTGATTGTCTCGCAGTTTACTCTCTGCGCGGATATTTCACACGGGAACCGTCCCTCCTTCACAAACGCCTGCTCTCCCGAAAGAGCAAACGAATTATACGGGCTGTTCGTGTCCGAATGTAATAAATATATCTCAAATGTCCAAACGGGAGTTTTCGGCGCAGATATGAAGGTGGAGCTTTTAAACGACGGCCCTTTTACGATAAACGCCGAATTTTAAAGCAACACCGCACAAAGCCGTTAGGCGGTGTTGCCTTAAGAATATGCCGCAAGCAGAAACACCGCAAAGGCAGGCCCGGACAGCATGGACACGGAAAGAGTAAGAACATTTATCGGTATGAAAGTATTTATCGCCGATACAATAAATAAAGATATTCCGCCGGTGAGAAATCCAACGCAGGAATTTCTCACCGGACGGCGGCTCTTTGCACAGCTGTAAATAAAGGCTGCCGCCGAGATCAGAAACAAAATTATAATCTTCATAATATATATCCTTTCACATCATAACATAGATAAGCGCCGCCGCGAGAATGTAGTTTTTTCCCTCGGAAACAAGAACAGCAATAAGTATCATAAGCAAAAGCCTGTCGGCGTCCAGTCCCGCAAAAAATGAATTTATCACAGAGCCGCCGAAAATACTCTGTATCGGATCATTTCGCACGGCGGGCTTTTCTTCGTTTACGGAAAGTCTCGGTTCGGGTTCTGACCGAAGCTGCGGCTTCGGAGAATTATTAATGAATCCGTTTCCGAGCGCGGAATATCTCATAGCCGTGTCATTCATATTCCTCACTCTGTTTCTCGCCGCCTCAAATGATGAGGAATCATTATTTTCCGCCATATTTGTTCTCCTTTCAAAGAAGGCTTATTCCGCTGTCTTTGACCGCGTTATATAACGCGTAAAGCTTCAGCATTTTCAAAGCCTTGTCGATTTTTGCCTGTTTGTCCGCTCCGAGCATCGGACGAAGCGCCAGGAGCACGTTTCTGTTGTTGTCGTTTCCGCCGTTCGCGCTCTGAAGAACAGACATAAGCTGCATTATTTTTCCCATATCGAAATCATCGGAAGCGTTGTTTCGGTTCTTCTGACCGTTATCCGCTCCGCCGAGCATTTTTAATATCCCCGAAAAATCGGGCGCGGAGGAATTTTCTTTTGCGTTCTGTTCATTTGCGGGAGGCTTTTCGGTGATAACCTCGTCAAATAATTCTATTCCGTCGGAATTCTTTTTATATTCTTCCGCACAAGCTGTCGGACTGTCGGAAGATCCGCCGCCTGTGAGCATATCCGCAAGCTCTTTTATCTGTCTCATGCTTTCCTCATCGGAAAGGAGACTGTTTATCTTTTCGGAAATATCGTCCACAGGCAGCAAACCTCCTTTCTTTCCGCTCCCCTTCCGTCAGCCTTACTTTGTGAGAGGAAAGCTGACAAAAGAGACAAAGCGACGGTTATTTTCCGCCCGTAAGCTTATTATAAAGCGCTTTTGCCTGCGGAGCGTTCATGAAATTTTCAAGAAGCTTCGGATTATTCATAACAGATTTGAATTTCTGCGCCTCATCGGGCTTCATGTTCTTAATGGCGTTATCGAATTTTCCCGCTTCCAGCTCCGCTTTAAGTTTTTCGGGAGGCATTCCAAGTTTTTTGCTCACCGTATTTAACAGCTCGTTCACATTTTTCTGATCAAAATTTCCAAAGTCAGCCATGGTTAAGATTCCGCCTTTCGTTGTTTATAAAAAAATTACATATATAGACTTTTATTCTTATAAATTCTATGCTACAATAGAAAAAAATAGTATAAAAGTCAACATGGTATACTTTATTATATGACAAGGAGAGAATGCTGTGCGTATTATTGTTATGTCAGATTCCCACGGAAATTTTCGCGCGGTGAAAACCATTGTTGAAAGAAACATTGGCTTTGCCGATATGTTCATCCACTGCGGAGACGGCGAAAAGGATTACGGTATTATCAAAAGTCTTTATCCCGATATCAATATGCATTATGTAAAGGGAAACTGCGACAGCGGCAATTTCCCCGACAGCGAGGTAATTGAAGCTTCCTTCGGCGTAAAGATATTCGCGGCGCACGGACATAAATATTCGGTCGGTCTTACTCCCGACAGGCTGTGTCTCGCGGCGAAGCTTGCGGGCTGCAAGATCGCCCTCTACGGACATACCCACGTGCGCGACAGCCGCTGCGAATGCGGATTTTTCGTCATGAATCCCGGAAGCTGCTCTCTTCCGAGAGACGGCAGACCCCCTTCGTTCGGCTGCATAGAAATAACCGACAAGGGAATCGTTATGGGACTGTATGATCTGGAAATGTGACGCTGCCGCAAATCTCGGATGTGATCACTGAAAAATATCTCCCTGCGGCGTTTTGTCTCCCGTTAATTTTACAAATACCTCAAGGTTTTCTCCGTTTACGTAAGCGAGAAAAACCTCCCCGGGATTTTTTACTCCCTGCGCCCTGAGATTTTTACTGAGCCAGTTTTTGTCTCTTCCCGCGGATCTGAGATTTTGTTCAAGTATTTCTCCGCCGACGATAACGTTCACGGGAGATTTTTCCTCCCGCACGCAGATGTTCAGGTCGGACGGATTCACGGGACGGAACGCTCCCTTGGGAAGAACAGAAATACTTCCGTTAGCTTCCAAAAGAACGGTTTCCACCTGCGATAAATCAAAATATCCCTTGACGCGGCACTGCGTAAGGACTTCGTTTATGTCGATCTTTGCCTTTTTGAAATTGTCGAAGTATAATTTTCCGTTATCAAACAGCATGATGGATTTTCCGTTGATAAATCTTCTGGCTTTTAACGACCTCGAAGATATCAGCGACAGGGCAAATGCCGTAAAAGCGTAAATTATCATCGCAAGAAGCGGCATGAGAAAATCCGACTCGAGCGAGGTCGCCATTTCCGCGGCAATAGAGCCTATGGTTATGCCGTTGATGTAATCGAACATATTAAGCTGATTTATCTGCTTATTTCCGATAAGCTTTGTAAGAACGAAGAGTACCGCAATAGAACCCAGCGATGTAAAAAACACCTGCACAAGATTTTTAAGTATTTCCATAAAACGCATTTTTCCTTTCCCTGACCCGCCGTCAGGCGACAGCTTTTTATCTGCTTTTCTCTATAATTATTTGTGATTTGCAGAGTAATATTCGCATAATTTTTTGTATAATGAATATAATATAGGGCGGAAAGAAAAATCGAGAAAATTTTTTCGCAAAAATTTCAAAAAAACACTTGACAAATCCGATATTATGGTATA
>CAZCUQ010000059.1:0-11804 GCA_964501705.1 uncultured Ruminococcus sp.
CTCTCACATCTTCCGTAAACGGGGTACTGTCGGTAGTGATCGCTGTTCCTCTCTACTTCGCGCTGTCAAAAGCGCTTTCCCATACGGGAATGGCGAAATTCATCTTTGAAAAACAGGAGAAAAAGGGATATCTTAATCCCCTCACCGCATTTCTGACTGCTTTTGCGGTAACAGTGACGGCGATCTTCGGAATTAATCTCGCAAATACAAGTAAGCAAAAGGCTGCTCAAACAGAAAAAGAAGCCGCTTATGAACAGGAGATCGAAAATCTTCAGTCGCAGATAGATTTTCTTTCGGAGACACTCGGTGTGGAGATCCCCTCCCCTGAGATCACCGAAACGGAAGAATAAATCATTTCTTCATGAGCCCGGATGTCATCCGTGATCTGTTTTTTTTGGAAAAATAGCTGTAAACTATTGAAATTTTTAAATTATAATGATATAATTATAATATTAAATAGGTTTTGCTAAAAAGGAGAAACAGATCATGAATGTTCTCGCTTCAACGGCGGCAGGATATATTAAAATGCAGAAAAGACATACGGCTCTTACCATAATCGGAATAATCCTCTCGGTTGTTCTGATGACGGTCATACTTATCTCGGCAAGCACCGTTCTGAAAACTGCAGGAAATATCACTGAATATACCGACGGCACATATGACGTTATTTTTAACGAGCTTGACAAGGAAAGTGTTATTGCCATAAATAATATGGATATTTTTGAGTCGCGTTGTCTTTACAGTATTTCTTCATACACAGATATTGTAAGGTCGGATCTCGGAGAGTATTCCTCGGTAAGATATCTTGCCGATAAGGACGGTAATCTTATTTCGGATTCTTTCCTGAGACTCGGTACCGAAGGTCTGGAGATGATGCCGTCGGAAATGACAGATCTTATCGACGGAAGACTTCCCGTAAAAGACGGAGAGATTGCCCTTTCCGAAGCGGATGCGGAGCTTTTCGGAAATTTATCGGTCGGCGACAGCATATCCTTCGCACGTTATGCTGTCGAAAATAAAATAACCCCCGATTCCGAGGATATTTCCGTGGATGATGATCTGTCAATCCAAGGATACATTATCCCTGAACAGCTGATAAGTCATTACCGGATTACGGAGGGAAAGATAATCACGTTTGAGATCGTGGGGATAACTTCAAAGACAGGCGCTGTCTTCTACGGCGATACTGTTATGAAGTCCTTTGTAAAGGAAAAGGACAAGCTCCTTCTGCGATTCGGAAGCGAACAGTATGACTATTACTGGGATCTTCACTATGCTTTTCAGGATAAGGGACTTGAAATCAACGATTTTGACTACGCCATGAATCAGCAGTATCTGAACCTTTCGGGCAGAGGCGTCACCGCAAAATCTTTTTCAACCGTGCTTTACGCTCTTATCTATCTCATAATTCTCTTTATCATGTTCTGCGTGAGAATGGTTATAGATAATTCCTTTGAAATTTCCTCACATGAGAGGATACGTCAATACGGAGTTATCCGCGCTGTCGGAGCATCAAAAAAACAGATCCTCGGAATTATCGCCTGCGAAGCGCTGTTGCTGTCGGCTGTCGGCGTTCCCATCGGAATGCTTATCGGTACGGGAGTTTCGTTTATACTGTATCTTGTAATAGGCGCAAATCAAACGCTTTCTTCACTCGTCGAAGGAGCAAGCCTTTCGGATATGCTTGAATTCAGCGCACCTTGGTGGGTATTTGCCTCATCTGCGTTTATCGGAGTGTTCTGGGTGCTTATCTCAGCTATCGGAACGGGAATGAGAGTAAATAAATTCTCTCCTGTTGAAGCAATGTCATCCGCTTCAAAGAAGATAAAACTCGGCAGACCCGAAAGAAAAGCTAAGGAAGGCAAAGGCGGAGTTGAATGGCTGATAGCTTTCAGAAGCATAAGACGCAACAACAAAAGATTCCTTATCACTCTTATTTCAATGGCAATAAGCGTGGTAATGTACGCGGGATTTTCATATGCCGCTGAGGTCTGCGAGGACAGCTACATTGATGAATACTCCGAAAGCAAAAAACCTTACGGATTTGAACTGAATCTTATAGATATCGAAAAGGATGATACCGCAAAAGAAGCCGCGGAAATGGAAGAATCCGGGCATTTTGAAAATATCCAGTATGATTCATATCTTGTTTTCTTTACTCAAAGCGATGAAAATACAAGCAGTAATGAAAAAATTGCGGGAATATACTATCTGTATGTTCACCCAATCAACGCAAATACCTACAAACGTCTTACGGGAAAAGACGATTTTGATGATTTTGAAAGCAGCAACGGGGTCATTATCAATACCGAGGTTCATAACAGTGAATCGAAAAATGACGAAACCTATGAGCTTTACAGCGTTCTCCCTAAAACAATAGTATCAAGTATCATGGTCGACTACACAAATTATGATCCGTTAAGCTTTCCTCTTTACGGCTCATTCACAACGGATATTGATATCTACAAAAGCTATACCGGCAGCATAATCGGCTGTATCGCGGAAAAGAATTTTGATGAGCTCGTAAGTCAGATAGGAGCTGATTCCGCTTCGATTTACTGCGGAGATATCAACGGCGAAAGAGCGTATTTATATCCGCGAACTATCTATGCCGACGCAAAAGAAGGCGATTACAAGGGAGCTTTGAACTGGCTTAACAGGCATTATTACGATTATTTCACCGACAATTACCGCAAGGCGGAATATGCCGGAGCTGTGCTGGAGCTTGTAAAGCTCTGCGGGTATATCCTGATCGTTTTATTTACTCTGATTGCGGCGGTAAATATCATAAACATCATATCTACAAACGTTCTGAACCGTACATCCGAAATAGGAATGTTAAGAGCCTGCGGAATGTCCTCGTTCCAAATATATAAAATGGTAGCTTCCGAGAGCGTGCTTTATGCGGGAATTGCAAGTATTTCCGCCGCGCTCGTCATTGAGGGAGTGGTAGCTATCGTTTGGGCGCCGTTCTACTTTCAGCTGGGACCTTTCAGACAAACGGATCTGCCCGTTACATTGTCATTCTTTGAACCGATAAAATATCTGATAATCGGAGCTGTGGGAGCGTTTATCATTGGAGCCGCAGCTGTGATACCCGCAGCGCGAAGGATAATCAAAACGCCGATAATAGACGCAGTTGAAAAGGTGAACTAAAAAATATCGCGGAGAAATAATTCTCCGCGATATTTTTATTTACTTTTCGATTTTATCGCAGTAGACGATTCCAAGACCTACCGTACTCATATAACACCTGCCGTAAACGTTAAGGTCACCGCAGATAAACTGTCCGTTGCCCATTCCGCCGAACTCGTGATAGTCGTCGTTTACTCTCGACCATGTTTGTCCGTTGTCCTCGGACATATATATCCCCTCCGTGTCCTCGGTTTTGGGACAGCCCCAGATATAGATAACATAGGGATCACCATCGTTTTTGGGTTTTCCGAGACTTACCGCCGAGCAAGCTTTCAAGGTTTCATTCTGCGTCAGCGTCTTACCGTAATCCTCGGTGTAGAAGAGCGCTCCTCCCGGAAGATAAAACGCTCCCTCTTTGCCCGGAACCACACAGAGACGCTGATAATCGACTATAGCCTCCGCTGTTCTCTCAAAGGTCTTGCCCTTATCGGAGCTTACAAAAAGAGTACTCGATGAGCAGGCATATACATAATCGGGATTTACGCTGTCTCCCGCAAAATATACACTTGTTCCCGACATTCCCTCAATTTTGTTCCATGTTTCTCCCCTGTCGGATGTACTGTATGAAACCGCGCCGTTTTCGGGACTCCAGAAGATAACGCTTCCGTCGGCGTTCAGACCGACTCTTCCCTTATAGTTGTTCTTATCGGGATCGGGTTTGTTTTCGATATATGTCCATGTTTCCCCGCCGTCCTCGGTATAGAGGATCTTCTGACCATTTTCGTCTCCGCCTGTCTTTACCCAGACATCTTTGTTTCCCGCCGCGACAGCGATGCTCGTACAGGTTCCTATCTGCTCGGTATGGCGTTTCGGAGCGGAGAAGATATCCTCGTGAACGAATCCGTCATAATCCCCTATCGCGGAAATAAGCGGATAATCGGGAAGGGTGACCATTTCAAGCGGAACAGTCTCCTCTATACCCTTTGAGTTAAAGTAAAACTCCGGAGTATCGTCCCAGATATTGTCACAGGCAAAAATACCGTTGCCCGAATTTACCATTATTTTGCTGTCATTAAAAGGATCCATTGCAAGACAGCTGCACCAGTGGATAGAGGCGTTGCTTATCCAGTCCATGCCGTTTGACGAGAACGTCCAGCTTTCCGAAACATCTTTCCAAGTCTCTCCGCCGTCTGTTGAAGTATAGAATTTATCTCCGTAAGCACCGTTCGGCTGTTCATCCCAGACCTCCGTGGTAACGCATACAAGCTTATTGTCGTCATTCGGACTTATCGCTATATCTCCGAGAGAATTCGGAATAGGGAAATTTATCTGCTCCGCGTTATTTCCGTCGTATCTGTAAATACAGCCCTTCATGGCGTTCCACGGACCCTCGTTATTTGCGTAGACAACATAAAGTCTTCCTTTGGAATCAAGCCTCATTCTCTGCGGCATATATTCGGTATAGCCGCCGGAAATCGGGTTAAACGAAGCACCGCCGTCCTCGGATACGTAAACGTTCGTATCATTGCTTCTTGAAACGCTCACGTAGATCTTCTGCGTAGCCTGTCCGTCGGAACCTGTTGATTCATCGAACACGATACCGTTTATACCGTTTCCGTTTGAGGTGGATTCCACGGGGAAATCAACCTTTTCCCATGTCATTCCGCCGTCAGATGACTTTATAAGTCCGCCTGTTCTTCCTCCGCAGAAGATGATATCGGTATTGTTCGGGTCAACCGCGATTCTTTCGCCGTTTCCCCTGCCCATACCGTTTCCGTGAACTCTTATCTTATCACTGACGTCCACTTGAGTGAAATGCTCTCCGTAGTCGTCCGAAACCATTATGCAGGTCTTTCCGCTGCTGAAATACTCCGTACCCGCCGCCAAGTAGACCTTAGCCGGATTTTTCGGGTCGCAGGCGATTCCGTCAATTCCGAGAAGTCCCACGTCTTCAACAGATGTATCATAGGAAAGGCATATCCATTTTTTATTTTCATTGTCCCATCTGTAAGCGCCGCCCACATCGGTCCTCGCATAGAAAAGTCCTTCCTCGGACGTGCTTATTATACCCGTAACGAATCCGCCTCCGCTGATATCGACCTGACCGTAGGTCCAGTCGGAATTACTGTATCTTCCGTCATCTGCGGGAAGCTCCTCTGCGGCAGCAGACGTTTCGGATGTTGTTTCGGTTTCCGTTTCTTCAGCGGAATCACCGCAGCCCGAAAGCGCGGAAACACTTACGGTAAAAGCTAAAATCATCGGCAAAAGTCTTGAAAATCTGACTTTCATATATACATCGCTCCTTTTATGTAATCCTTTTCATAAACACAGTATAGCACATAAACCTGTTTTTGTCAATCATTTTGAGAAAAAAATTACGGAATATCAGCCGCCCGAAAGATGTTCAACGAGAATTTTTATCCCGATGGCAATAAGAATGATTCCTCCCGCGATGGATGCTTTATTCCGGTATTTTTTCCCGAATTTATTTCCGATAAAAACTCCGCCGGCCGATATTGAAAATGTCGTTATTCCGATAACCGAAGCGGCAAGCGCAATGTTTATTTTCAAAAACGCAAGAGATATACCCACGGCGAGAGCGTCAATGCTCGTAGCTAACGCAAGAATGAATACTTCCTTTAAAAAGGGCGTATTTCCGTCGGATATTTTCTCTTCATCATTCCCGTGAAATATTACGTCGAAGATCATCTTTCCTCCTATAAACGATAGAAGTCCGAATGCTATCCAATGATCGAAACGCGTAATGTATTTTTCAAACCCCACTCCGAGAAAATATCCGACAGACGGCATGATTGCCTGAAATCCTCCGAAAAACCCCGCGATAACAAGAGTTTTTTTGCAGGATACCTTTTTCATGGCAAGTCCTTTGCATACAGATGCCGCAAACGCGTCCATGGAAAGTCCTGCGCCGATAAGAAATAGCTCACAGATCCCCATAATTATTTCTCCTTTTATTTATTTTTGACAAGCCTCTTTGCAGTTTATATTCTGTATTTAATTTATATTGCCATAAAAGTGTAAAAATGATTATTATCTAAAATCGGTACGGCATATCGGCTTTGTTAATATATTATACAATAAAAATCCGCTGTTTCGTAATATTCACGCCTGATAAATATGGTATAATGTTTATAAATGCTAATAATTTTCCTGTTTACTGTCAAGGAGAAATACATATATGAGTTACGTTTCTTTAAAAAAGGTTTATAAAAGCTATAAAATGGGCGAAATTACTATTACAGCATCGGACGGAGTAAGCTTCGATATAGAAAAAGGCGAATTTGCCGTTATCGTCGGCGCGTCGGGAGCGGGTAAAACCACCGTTCTCAATATGCTCGGCGGAATGGATCGATGCGACAGCGGACAAATTGTCGTTGACGGAACGGATATCTCGGCGTACAATAAAAAGCAAATGACTTCCTATCGCCGATATGATATCGGTTTCGTATTCCAGTTCTATAATCTCGTTCAGAATCTCACCGCTCTCGAAAATGTCGAGCTTGCGGCTTCAATTTCCAAAAATTCAAGCGACTGCGCGGAAATACTCAAAAGCGTCGGCCTCGGCGAAAGACTTAATAATTTCCCGTCCCAGCTTTCGGGCGGCGAACAGCAGAGAGTTTCGATAGCACGAGCCCTTGCCAAGAATCCCAAGCTTCTTCTATGCGACGAGCCTACGGGCGCACTTGACTACAACACGGGAAAAACAATTCTCTCGCTTTTGCATAAGACCTGCCGTGAACAGCAGAAAACCGTTATTGTAATAACTCACAATCAGGCGATTACTCCCATGGCGGACAGAATAATTACCATGAAAAACAGCAAAGTCTCAAAAATCGTTATTAACCGCAAGCCTTCGCCTGTTGAAAGCATTGAATGGTAATCGGGTGATAAAAATGAAAACTAAACTGATCAAAAATACCCTTCGCGGCATAAGCCGTACAATGGCGAGATTTCTCTCAATTCTTGCAATTATCGCAATCGGCTGCGCTTTTTTTTCGGGACTCAAGGCTTCGGCGGGATATATGAAGGATTCCGCGGATAAATATCTCAAAGCGCGGAATACCGCCGATTTCTGCATAAAATCAACGATCGGCTTTTCAGAAGACGATATCTCGGCAATGTCTGCCCTCACGTCCGCCGATATTATTGAAAAGGGTTTCTCCCTTGACGTTATCGCTAAGAGAGAAAACGAAAACATTGTTATTTCGGTTCGCTCTTTAAACAGTGACAATAAGCTTAATTCTCTCGTTCTCGAAAGCGGGAGAATGCCCGAAAATAAAAACGAATGCGTTGCGGATTACAACGCCTACCGCTGTAAGGAATTCACAATCGGCGAAACCGTCTCGCTCTACAGCGCGGACGATATTTCGGAGCTTATCGACAATACAGAATATAAAATAGTGGGTCTTGTCCGCTCCCCTCTTCATCTTTCGGACGAACGAGGCTCGTCAACCGTCGGCAACGGAGTTATTAACGGATATATCTATGTTCCCGAAGAAAACTTCATAAGCGACAGATATACCGATGTATATATCTCGGCAAACAGCCTTGACGAATTTAACACTTTCTCCGACGATTACGACTCTCAAACGGATAAAATCCTCGATGAATACGAGTCGTTCGCCGACGACAGGGTCGAAATTTCAAAAAACGAATTCCGTGAAGAACTTGAAGCGGAAATCCAAAAAAACAAAGAAAAGCTATCCGACGCGCAAAAGGAATATAACGACGGAAAAAAGGCATACGATGACGCAGTAAAACAAATCGATTCGGGGAAAGCGGAACTTAACGCCAAAAAACAAGACCTTGAAAACGCCCAAAAAGAATACGAAAAGAGTCTGGAGAATTTTGACAAATCTCAGGACAGCCTTAACGCTCTTCTCGATTCATGCAAAAAAATCGACGGATATATTGACAGATATAACGAGATCTACGTAGATACGATCCCCAACGATACCCTTGACGACCTTAAAGCCATACAAAGCTCATATGATGAATTTGACATAACATTTAACATCCGCGATCTGCTTGCCGTATACATAATTACCGACCCTAAAGACAGCAGTGAAAAATATGAGGCAAAAAGACAGCTTTCCTCCGTGAACGAACAGGTAAGGAGCAAGGCGGGACAGATAGCTGTCAGTCTCGAAGATACCTCCGCCATTCTTACCGAAACGGAAAAAAAGATCAGCGACGGCAAAGACGAGCTTGAAAAATACGAAGATGAACTCGATTCCTCGGAAGAAAAACTCCTTGAAACATCTCACGACCTTGAAAAAGCCAAAAAAGAAATCGACGATGCTCAAAAGGAACTTGACAACACTCAGTCAGAAATAGACACTGCTATCGCTGACGCAAAATGGTATGTTCTTTCAAGAGAAGGTTTCATCACAGCTTTTGAAAGCTACGGTCCTGACTGTGACAGGATCGATAACGTTTCCGCGATCTTCCCCATATTTTTTATTCTGATAGGCGCTCTCGTTTGCATCTGCACCATGACGAGAATGATAGAAGAACAGCGCACCGAAGCGGGAACCTTCAAGGCTCTCGGAATCGGCGGGGGAGAAATAATATCTCAATATGTTATCTACGCGGCGGCGGCAAGCGTTTTCGGAAGCGTTATCGGTGTATGCGCGGGTCTTCCGTCAATTCCGAGAGCAATTCAGTACGCATATGCCTCGATGTACGATATCCCCGGCTTTGAAACTCCATTCAAGCCGCGGTATCTTATCGGCTGTCTTGTCGTTTCACTTATGTGTACCGCGCTTTCGGCATTCATCGCCTGCAAAAACGAACTGAAAGCCAATCCCGCCGAGCTTATGAGACCGAAGCCTCCGAGGGCGGGAAAAAGAATTTTCCTTGAAAATATTCGTTTTATCTGGACTAAACTAAGCTTTACATTCAAGGTCACATTCAGAAATCTTTTCAGATATAAAAGCAGATTCTTTATGTCTGTTCTCGGCATAGCGGGAAGCACCGCACTTCTTCTTACGGGCTTCGGACTTCGGTATGAGATCTCCGCGATCGTTGACAGGCAGTTCGGCGGTATAATGAAATACGACGCCGCTGTCGTCATTGACACGGACAAATCCGCAGAGGAGCTTGAAAAAGCATACTCATCCATCAGATCGCAGGAATGTGTTTCGGGCAGTATCAAGGTGTTTATCTCATATGAAACGGCAAAAAGCGATTTTGACGAAATCGAAAACTGCAGCGTTCTTGCTCCCGAAGATATAAACCTTCTGGGCGATTTTATCACACTCAGAGAAAGACGTTCCGGACTAAAACTGTATATACCCGAAAACGGCGCTGTCATTAACGAAAAGCTTGCGTCTCTGTTGAACATCTCCGTCGGAGATAAAATATCCGTGGGAGAAAACGGGGTTTATGTGAATATTATCGGTATCACCGAAAACTATGTTGATAATTATATTTACGTGAGTATGGATACGGCACTTGACATTCTCGGAGAGAATACCGAAAATACCGTGCTTCTTAACCTGAAGGACGGATTTGACAGAAACGCTCTTTCGGAAGAAATCCTTAAAAACGATGCTGTTCTTGCGGTAAATTACACAGAAGACGGCATAGATAAATTCTCCGCACTCATTGAAAGCTTAAATCTTATCGTAATTCTGATAATCGGGTTTTCTGGAGCACTTGCACTTGTTATTCTCATTAATCTTGCGGCGATAAACATCAACGAAAGAACTCACGAGCTTGCAACGTTAAAGGTTATCGGATTTTACGATTCGGAAGTTTCCTCTTATCTTTACAGAGAAAACATTTTTTCAACGCTTATCGGAATGGTCATAGGACTTTTAACGGGAATATATTTGCTGAGGATCGTTGTGTATTTCGCCGAGGCAAGCACGGTAATGTTCGCGAAGGAGATCCCCGCTTACTGTTTCGGGTTAGCTGCGCTTATAACCGCTTCGTTTGCTTTGGTCGTAAGCATTGCAACTCATTTCAGAATAACGAGGATAGAGATGGCGTCATCCCTTAAAGCTATCGAATAAAAACAACTCGGAGGCTTTTCTTCCGAGTTGTTTTATTATGTGATCTTTTTGATCTGACTTACGCCGATTATAACGGCAGCCATATTTATCGTGAGCATGATAAAATCGCATATATCCGCAAACTGCCATAAAAACTTCATCTGCGTAACTCCGCCTATGTACAGAAAAATAACGTGGAAAAATCTGTATGCAGACGTCACGTATTTTTTTCCGCAAATGCTCTGAAGCGCCGTTTCTCCGTAGCAGCACCACCCAAGCATTGACGAAAGCGCAAAAAGCATAAGAGAAAACGCTATGAATATCTCCCCCGCTTTTCCGAAGGTCACGCAAAAGGCTTCATATGCTCCGCTTTCATCATATGACGAGCCGCTCGATATTATCAGCAGAGCCGTGAGAGTGCAGCATACCGCCGTATCGAAAAATACCTCAAAAGCCGCCCATTTCCCCGTTTCGGCGGGGTCTTTGCTCCCCGCTTGTGCGTGAACAAGCACCGAGCTTCCCATTCCCGCTTCGTTTGAAAAAATTCCGCGGCGAAGCCCCACGCTAACCGCCATGCCGAATACTCCTCCCGACACGGCTTTGAAAGAAAATGCCGAGCTTATTATTTTTCGCAGAGACTCCCCTGCCCTGTCCGAATTCAATATAAGTCCTGTTATGCAAAAAATCAGATACATTGCCGATATCACGGGAATTACTTTTCCCGCAAAGCTTTTTATCCTCTCTCCCCCGCCCGAAACGATCATTCCGACAATAAGAGCGAATAACACAGCGGGAATCCTTATATCGATTTTAAAAAAGCTTGCCGCGGCGCTGCACGCCGCGTTTCCCTGTATCATGTTCCCCATGAAAAACGCCGCGAGTACGCAGGATACGGCGTAAATGACCGAAAGAACCTTTCCTGCGGGAATATCTTTGATATAATCCATGGGAACCGAGTTTTTTCCTCTTTTTCTGTAATACATTCCGAGATAGTTTTCCGCATATGCCGCAGACATTCCGAACAAGGACGTGACTATCATCCAGAATACCGCGCCCTCTCCGCCCGCGCCTATCGCGGCTGCCGTTCCTATTATATTTCCCGTTCCCATTGACGCCGCCAGAGCCGTAGATACGGCGCTTCTTTTTTTCTTATCCGATACAGCCGACGCAAATTCCTTTATCAGATCAAACAGCTTAACCTGTACAAAACCCGATTTCACCGAAAGATACAAGCAAGCGGCAATTATCAGAAAAATATAGAAGTCGCCCCACAGAATTTCATTTATCCTTTTTAATATTTCGCCGAAACTACCCAAAATTCACACTCCGAAAAATAATCCGTATTTTTTTTCTTAAAAACTATTCCATTTTCAGAAAAAATATGATATAATAATGAATATAGCTGTTTACTGTATATTAATCTATATTTAAATTCAATCCTGTTTATTCTTTATGGAAAATAATATGAAAAATAAAAACAGAGGCAAAACCTACCGCTCCGACAGTCAGGGGTATTCTTTTCTTGTCCTGCTTATCACGATAGCCGTTTCGGTTGTAATAGTTCTCCTTAAATATCTTCTTGAAAAGCTTGAGATAATTTACCCTGAGCTTTTTGCAAAAGAAAGATCAATTCCCGAAATAATAATCTAT
>CAZCUQ010000060.1:0-7456 GCA_964501705.1 uncultured Ruminococcus sp.
GCGTGACGGGATTCGAACCCACGGCCTCTTCGTCCCGAACGAAGCGCTCTACCAAACTGAGCCACACCTCGCAACAGAATAATTATATCACAAGGCGCGGGATTTGTAAAGCAGTATTTGAATTTTTGTCACATTTCACAAAAACACATTGATTTTTTTTGTGGGGTTTATTTATTGATATCGTGCTCGGAAAGCCATTTCATTGCCGCGTCCGCTACGATTTTAAGAGCGCTGCCTCCCTCGGCAAACGGAGAATCAAAGCCTGCCGCAGCGATAAGACCGCTGTATGTTTTTCTTCCGCCCTCGCGCACTACTTTCATGTAACGATCCCATGCGCCGTCAAAATCGTTCTGCATAAGCGCCCAGAACTGTAGGGACGCCGTCTGTGCCAGGCAGTAGTCAATGTAGTAAAACGGATTCTCATAAATGTGGATCTGCCGCTGCCATGCTCTGCCCTCGCCGTAAAACGGCGAGCCGTCCAAATCTATCCACGGCATATATATTTTCGTGAGCTTTTTCCATTCATCATGACGTTCTTTCGGTGTAAGCGCGGGATTTTTGTAAACAATATGCTGGAAATGATCTACCATAGTCCCGTAAGGAATGAATTTAATCGCGTCGCAAAGGTGCTGATACCTGAATTTGTCCGCGTCATTACCAAAGAAATCCTCAGCCCATTTCCACGCAAAGAATTCCATGCTCATGGAATGGATCTCACAGGATTCCATGGTGGGCGAACGCAGATCGGACGGATAGATATCTCTTGCGGTATATCCCGCAAATGCGTGTCCCGCCTCGTGAGTAATGACTTCAACGTCTCCCGCGGTGCCGTTGAAATTCGCGAAGATGAATTCGGATTTATAATCGGGGATATCGGTGCAGTATCCGCCCGCCGCCTTTCCCTTTCTCGAAAGCACGTCCATAAGCTCATTGTCGAACATGAAATCGATAAACTCCGCCGTTTCGGGAGATAACTCATGATAAAACTTCTTTCCCGCGTTTAATATATCGTCCGCCGTGCCTTTCGGAAGAGCGTTTCCCGATCGAAAACCAAGCGGCGTGTCGGAGTATTTAAGAGGATAATTTACCCCCGTGCGTTTTGCCTGTTCTCTGTAAACGCTGTCCGCTGCTGGAACGAGATATTTTATCACAGACTCGCGGAATTTCCTGACATCCTCTTCGGTGTAGTCGTTTCGGAGCATATTGCAGTATCCGAGGGGAATGTAATTTTCATATCCCATTTTCTTTGCCATTGTATCCCGGAGAGCTACCATATCATCGAAAATTCTGTCGAGAGCATCTCCGTTGCTGCTGTAGAAATTGCTTTCCGCCGCCCATGCGCTGTGTCTTATGCTGTCGTCTGCGGACTGCTTAAACGGCGCAAGCTCGGAGAGAGTTCTTTTTTCGCCGCGAAAATCTATCTGCGCGGACGCGATGAGCTTCTGATATTCGGTTGTAAGACGGTTATCCTCCTGCATTTCGGGGATGATTTCGGGAGAGAACGCTTTCAGAGAAATATCTATATTTTTAAACATAAGACTTCCGAAAATATTTTCAAGCTCTGCTCTTACAGGGCAGTCCGCGAGTGCCCTGTTCACTTCCAGGACATATTCCGCGTACATGGGATCAGCCTCGTCGAAGAATTCGTTTTCCTTGTCGTAAAATTCGTCCTCGGTGTTTATGCTGTGGCGGATAAGCGTAAGAGTATTCATTGTCGCGAAATTATCCGCTATGGCGTTAAAATTGTCATAAACGGTTTTTGCCTCGTCCGCTGATTTTGCGTTTCTTAAATTTTTCGCCGTCTGTTTTGCGGCAGTCTTTATTTTTTCCATATCGGGGCGGGAATATTTCATTTCCGAGAATTTCATAAACGTTTCCTTTCCGTAATTTACTTATTCAATTTCGCGGCAGACAGCATCGCCCATTTCCGTGCAGGAAACAAGAGTACACCCTTCGGAAAAAATATCTCCCGTGCGGATATTTTTTTTGAGTACTGTTTTTACGGCGTTTTCAATGCTGTCGGCTTCTTTTTGCATATCGAACGAATAGCGGAGCATCATTGAAGCGGAAAGAATCGTAGCTATCGGGTTGGCTTTATTCTGACCCGCGATATCGGGAGCGGAACCGCCGCTCGGCTCGTAAAGACCGAATTTTGTCTCGTTGAGGCTCGCCGACGCAAGCATACCGATAGAACCTGTTATCATGGAGGCTTCGTCCGAAAGGATATCTCCGAACATATTCTCCGTGACCATAACGTCGAACTGCGCGGGATCTTTTACAAGCTGCATTGCGCTGTTATCGACCAGCATATGCTCAAGAGCAACTTCGGGATAATCCTTTGCGACATCGGTAACGACCTTTCTCCAGAGCCTTGAAGAATCGAGAACATTTGCCTTGTCCACGGAGGTTACTTTTTTTCTGCGCTTCATTGCTACATCGAAAGCCTTTACGGCGATTCTGCGTATTTCGTTTTCGTTATACGTGAGAGTATCTGTCGCGGTCATAACGCCGTCACGCTCTTCGGTTTTTCTTTCGCCGAAGTAAAGTCCTCCCGTAAGCTCGCGCATAATAAGCAGATCGAATCCCTTGTCGGCTATTTCCTTTTTGAGAGGGCAGGCTTCGGAAAGCTCGGGATACAAAAGCGCGGGACGGAGATTTGCGAAAAGTCCCAGAGACTTTCTGATTTTTAAAAGACCCGCTTCGGGGCGCTTATCGGGCGGGAGCTTATACCACGGGGAGGTGGTGGTATTTCCGCCGATGGAGCCGAGCAGCACCGCGTCGGATTTTTTGCATATCTCTATAGTCTCGTCCGTGAGAGGCACGCCGTATTTATCAATGGAACAGCCTCCCATCAAAACCTGTGTGTAATTAAATCTGTGACCGTATTTTGCGGCAACGGTATCAAGAACTTTCATTGCTTCGGTCACGATTTCGGGACCTATTCCGTCGCCTTTTATAACGGCTATGTTTTTTTCCATATTAAACGTCCTTTCCTGATCGGAGATCATTCACTTTTTTATCGAATTCATAAGTCCGCCCGCGTTTATTATTTCCTTGATGAAATCGGGGAACGGCTGTGCCTTATACTCTTGATTTTTGGTTTTGTTTGTGATAACGCCCGTGTCGAAATCTATCTCGACCTCGTCTCCCGCGTCGATATTCTTTGCCGCCTCGTCACACTCAAGGATAGGCAGACCGATGTTTATGGCGTTACGGTAGAAAATTCTCGCAAATGTCGAAGCGATAACGCAGGAAATTCCGCTCGCCTTAATGGAAAGCGGAGCGTGTTCTCTCGAAGAACCGCAGCCGAAATTAAGATTTGCGACCATGATATCTCCGTCTTTTACATTATTCACAAAATCCCTGTCAATATCCTCCATGCAGTGCTTTGCAAGCTCTTTGGGGTCGGGGCTGTTCAGATATCTTGCGGGGATAATTACGTCGGTATCGACGTTATCTCCGTATTTATGTACTTTTCCGCATACTTTCATTATTTTGTCCTCCTCATAAACTTTCTGACGGTTCGGAAATTTTACCGGTTATCGCCGAGGCAGCCGCCACATACGGAGAAGCAAGATATACCTCCGATTCGGGATGTCCCATTCTTCCGACGAAGTTTCTGTTCGTTGTGGCAACAGCTTTTTCTCCCTTTGCGAGTATTCCCATATGACCTCCGAGACACGGACCGCAGGTCGGAGTGGAAACAGCACAGCCAGCCTCGATGAAGTCAGCGATAAGTCCTTCCTTCAGCGCTTCGAGATACACAGCCTGTGTTGCGGGAATCACAATGCAGCGCACGCCCTTCGCTATGCGCTTTCCTCTGATTATTTCAGCCGCCGCCCTTATGTCCTCGATCCTGCCGTTTGTGCAGGAGCCGATAACGACCTGATCTATTTTCACGTTGCCCCAGTTTTCGGCGGTTCTTGTATTTTCGGGAAGATGCGGGAATGAGACGGTGGGGCGGAGACCGGAAAGATCTATATCGTATACCGCGTCGTATTCGGCGTCGGGGTCTGCCTCATAGACTTTATATTCGCGGGAAACTCTGCCTTTCTGATATTCTCTTGTGATATCGTCAACGGCGAATATTCCGTTTTTTGCGCCTGCTTCTATCGCCATATTCGCCATTGAGAGTCTCGCGTCCATGGAAAGCGATTTAAGACCGTCACCCGTAAATTCCATGGATCTGTAAAGTGCGCCGTCAACGCCTATCATTCCTATGATATGCAGGATAACGTCCTTGCCCATGACGTATTTCGGAAGAGCGCCCGTGAGATTAAACTTTATCGCGGAGGGGACTTTGAACCATGCTTCGCCCGTAGCCATTCCCGCAGCCATATCGGTCGAGCCGACGCCCGTGGAGAACGCTCCGAGAGCGCCGTATGTGCAGGTATGGCTGTCCGCGCCGATTATACATTCTCCCGAAGCGACTATCCCTTTTTCGGGAAGAAGAGCGTGTTCGATCCCCATATCTCCCACGTCGTAGTAATGAGTGATATCGTATTTTCCCGCAAATGTGCGGCACTGCTTTGCGTTTTCGGCGGATTTGATATCCTTATTCGGCGTGAAGTGATCCATTACGAGGGATATTTTATCCTTGTCGAAAACATCCGCGAAGCCGTATTTGTTGAATTCATTCACCGCAACGGGAGTTGTCACGTCGTTTCCGAGAACCATATCCAGCTTGCATCGAATAAGCTCGCCGGCACAGACAGATTCTCTTCCCGCGTGAGCGGCAAGAATTTTCTGAGTCATTGTCATTGGCATAATATTACATCCTTTCGATAATATATTTTAAGTATACCATAAACGAAAACAAATATCAATATATTTTTTCGAGGATGTTTATTTTATCACATGAATTATCGGTTGTCAAGAGATTATGAAAAATATCTTCGACTAAAGACAGAAGCAAAAATGTCACTAAAAAATTATTCCTTATCGCCTTGATTTTGGATAAAACAAATAAAAATATTAAATTTGCGGAAAAATCCCTTGACAAAGCAAATCTTCGGTGTATAATATAATTAGCACTCAAGGATAACGAGTGCTAACAGTTTGATAATCAGAGTGCTATCACCTGTAACGGCACTGTTTATAAAAAGGAGACTTTCGGATGCCCGGTGACAGAAAATTTAAAATTCTTGCCGCTGTTGTAAATGAGTATATCCTGACGGGCGAACCGGTTGGCTCGAAAACAATAGCTGCTATGCCCGATATCAAGGTGTCTGCGGCAACCGTAAGAAACGATATGGCTCTTCTGGAAGAACTGGGCTATCTGGAACAGCCTCATACCTCGGCGGGAAGGATCCCCACCTATAAGGGCTACAGAGTCTATATCGAACAACTGATGCCTATGGAGGAAATCTCCGCGGAAGAAAAAGAATGGCTCGACAACAGACTTGATTCGGCGGAAGAACCTACCGAAACGGCTCTCGTGGAAACCGCTTCGAGGGCGCTTGCCGAAATCACAAGCTGCGCCGCTCTTTCTTCAAACGTTTCTCCGAAATTTTCCGTTATCACAAAGGTCGAAGTCATACCCACGGGGAAAAGACTGTACGTCCTTTTGATGATAACCTCTTCGGGAAATATCAAGAACAAGACCTGCCGCCTTGAATTCGATCTGACAAGCGATCAGCTCGCGTTCTTCTCGGATTATATATCGAAAAATTTAAGCGGAATATCCGTGGAAAGCCTTTCGGACGAAAAGCTTGAAAAGCTCTCCGAGGCAATGGGCGCCTATATGATGTCCCTTTCCCCGCTGATCCGCGCTGTGAGCGATCTCGCGAACGATTTCAGAGAACAGGATATACGCCTTTCGGGTGAGAAAAATCTCCTCGCCCGCACAGATGTGAGCGTTGACGAGGTCATTCGCTTCATAGAACAGAAAAATGAACTTTCCTCGCTTATGAACGACAGCTTCGGAGGACTTCAGGTCATCTTCGGAGATGACGGAAACTTCATTATAAATAATTCATCCGTGATAATGTCACCCATTAAAAAGGACGGAAAAACAGCAGGCTCCCTCGGCATAATAGGTCCGCTGAGACTTGATTACGCCAAGGTAATACCATATATTAAGTATCTCACGGGCAGAATAACCGAAATGATCTCGGAAGACTTCAGTCCGCCGGACGGAGAGAAAGGAGAACCATGATGACAGACAGCGAAACAGAAGAAATGGGAAACTTGACGAAAGAAACAAATTCTGCGGAAATCTCGGATAATACAGAGGAAAAAACAGTAACTCCCCCCACAGACAATGAACAGGAAGAACAGCCGGACGAACAACAGTCCGAGGACGAAAAAGACGAAAAAGACAAGCTTATTGAAGAGCTTCAAAATAAGCTTGCCGACGAAGAAGAAAAATATAAGCGCCTCGATGCGGAATACTATAATTACCGAAACCGCTCGATAAAGGAAAAACAGGAGGCGGCATCGGAGGCTGCCGCAAAAACCGTTGCCGAGATCCTCTCGGTCATCGATAACTTTGAAAGAGCGCTGACCGTTGAAACCGCCGATGAATCCTATAAAAAGGGCGTGGAAATGATATATGCTCAGTTCTGCGACATCCTTAAAAAGCTGGGCGTTGAGGAAATAGACGCGATGGGCAAACCGTTCGATCCGAACTTTCACCACGCTGTCAATCAGACGGAAGACGAAAATTTCGGCGAAAATACCGTCTGCGCTGTTTTTCAAAAGGGCTATAAAATGGATAAAAAAGTTATCCGCCCCGCAATGGTTTCGGTCGCGAATCCGTAAAAAAAAGTAACAATTTACTATAACGCAATTCATTGAAAGGATGATTCATATGTCAAAAATTATCGGTATAGACTTAGGCACCACCAACTCATGCGTAGCGGTCATGGAGGGCGGAAGTCCCGTTGTTATCGCTAACTCCGAGGGAAACAGAACGACTCCCTCCGTCGTGGGATTCACAAAGACGGGCGAACGTCTTGTGGGTCAGATAGCAAAGCGTCAGGCGGTAACAAACGCCGACAGAACTGTCTCCTCCATCAAGAGACACATGGGCGAGGATTATAAGGTCAGGATCGATGATAAAAATTATACTCCGCAGGAGATCTCCGCAATGATCCTCCAGAAACTTAAAACCGATGCGGAAAGCTATCTCGGCGAGAGCGTTTCCGAGGCTGTTATCACCGTTCCCGCTTACTTCACCGACTCCCAGCGTCAGGCGACCAAGGACGCGGGTTAGATCGCGGGGCTTACGGTAAAGCGTATCATCAACGAGCCTACCGCGGCTGCATTCTCCTACGGCATTGACAAGGAAGAGGATCAGACTATCATGGTTTACGATCTCGGAGGCGGTACGTTCGATGTTTCCATCATTGAAATGGGAGACGGCATAACCGATGTTCAGGCAACCGCAGGCAACAACCACCTGGGCGGCGATGATTTTGACCAGAGAATCATCGACTGGATGCTTTCCGAATTC
>CAZCUQ010000060.1:7466-11191 GCA_964501705.1 uncultured Ruminococcus sp.
AGACTTAAAGAAGCCGCTGAAAAGGCTAAGATAGAATTGTCGTCCACGACTTCCACACCGATAAATCTTCCCTATATCATGGCTGACGCAACAGGTCCCAAACACCTTGACATGAACCTTACAAGAGCTAAGTTCGACGAGCTTACCTTCGATCTCGTCCAGGCTACGATGGGTCCCGTAAAACAGGCTCTTTCAGACGCGGGCTTAAAGCCCTCAGATATCAGCAAGGTTCTGATGGTCGGCGGTTCTTCGAGAATCCCCGCCGTTACCGACGAGGTAAAGAAGTTCATGGGTCAGGAGCCGTTCAAGGGAATCAACCCCGATGAGTGCGTCGCTATAGGCGCGGCTTTGCAGGGCGGCGTTCTCAAGGGCGATGTAACGGGCGTTGTTCTTCGTGACGTAACCCCTCTGTCTCTCGGTATCGAGACGGCGGGCGGCGTCTGCACGAAGATGATCGAAAGAAACAAGGCTATTCCCATAAAGCACTCGCAGATATTCTCCACCTACGCGGACAATCAGACAGCAGTGGATATCAGAGTTCTCCAGGGCGAAAGAGAATTCGCAAAGGACAACAAGGAGCTTGGCGTATTCCGTCTTGACGGAATAGCTCCCGCTCCGAGAGGAATACCTCAGATAGAAGTTACATTCGATATCGACTCGAATGGTATAGTTCACGTTTTCGCAAAGGATCTCGGCACGGGCAAGGAACAGAATATCACAATTCAGTCCTCCTCGAATATGTCAAAGGAAGATATAAACAAGGCTGTCGAGGACGCCGAAAGATACGCTGAAGAGGATAAGAAGAGAAAAGAAGAGGTAGATATCAAAAATCAGGCTGACAGCATGGTATTCCAGTGCGAAAAGGCTCTCACCGATTTCGGCGATAAGGTAAGCGAGTCCGAAAAGGAACCCGTAAAAGCTAAGATAGACGAACTCAAAAAGGCTATCGAATCCGGCAATACCGCCGAAATGAAGGCTAAGACAGATGAACTTCAGAAAGTTATCTACGAGCTTTCTTCAAAGGTATACAAGCAGACAGGCGGTGCGGCTGAGGGTAATCCGGGACCCGATATGTCATCGGGTAGCACGGATAATTCGGGAAACGACGGCGCCGATTTCGTTGACGCAGATTTTAAGGACGTAAAATAATTAATACGCTTTTTTGCCGCACCGCGAAAAATCATTTTGCGGTACGGCTTTAAGTGCTTATTGGCAAAGGAGATAATTATGGCGGAAAAACGTGATTTCTACGAGGTGCTCGGTTTAAAAAAAGGCGCTTCCGACGATGAAATAAAAAAAGCATACAAAGCGTGCGTTAAAAAATATCATCCCGATCTGCACCCCGACGACAAATCCTGCGAGGAAAAAATGAAGGAAGTCAACGAGGCTTACGAGGTTCTTTCCGACCCCGATAAAAAACAGCGCTACGATCAGTTCGGACACGCGGGGATCGACCCGTCCTACGGCGGCGGAGCGGGCGGCTTCGGCGGCTTCAGCGGCGGCTTCGGCGATATGGGCGATATCGGAGATATTTTTTCAAGCTTCTTCGGCGGCGGCTTCGGCTCATCGCGCTCCTCTAATCCGAACGCTCCGAGACGCGGTCAGGATATCGAGACAGACCGCGAAATAAGCTTTATGGACGCCTGCAGGGGTACTTCAATGAAAATTAAAATACAGCGTATGGAAAAATGCGACAGCTGTTCGGGAACGGGAGCGTCTCCCGGTTCTTCTGCCGAAATCTGCCCCGACTGCCACGGATCCGGTCAGGTAAGAGTTTCTCAGAGAACGGCTTTCGGAACCATCGCTTCGGCAAAGCCCTGCTCAAGGTGCGGAGGAAAGGGAAAGATCATTTCTTCGCCATGTCCCAAATGCCGCGGCGCGGGAAGAATATCAAATCCCGCAACGGTTGAGGTCATCGTTCCCGCAGGAATAAACGACGGTCAGACCTTACAGGTGTCGGGAGCGGGTCACAGCGGAATAAACGGAGGATCTTCGGGAGATCTTCATATCAACATAAATGTTCGCCCCGATTCATACTTTGTCCGCGATGGATATGACATAAGAACGGAAGTCCCCGTAAAATTCTCCCAGGCGGTTCTCGGCGATGAGATAGAAATTCTCACCATAGACGGAAAATCAAGATTCACTATCCCGGAAGGCACTCAATCGGGAACGACATTCAGGCTGAGAGGCAAGGGAGTAACGAGAGTTCACCGCACAGAACGCGGAGACCAGTACGTAACCGTTGTTGTTGAAGTCCCCAAGGGACTTAACAAACAGCAGAAAGAACTTTTAAAGGCTTTCGATGATTCCGTCACCGAGGATAAATACAACAAACGCAAAAATTTCTTTGAAAAAATTAAATCCGTACTCAATAAGGATATGTAAATAACAGCTCCGCTTCGTGCCGTACAGCGCGAAACGGAGCATTTCAAAACCGAAACAGCGGATAGTATAACAGACCTCCCCGGAAACCGCCGCATAGAAGAGCTTCTGAAAAAATTCCGCTTTACTGCCTGCCGAGCATGACAGCGTTTTCAGAAAAACATCGGAGCAAGAGACATACATATTGCAAAATGATACAAATCATTGACAAAGAATGACAAGTCAGTTAAAAAATACAACAAAACCGCAACATTCCCGAAAACTTATTGCTTTTTTATTTCAAATATTATATAATATGTTCGGGATAAAAAAGAAGAAAATATCCCGCGAAAATAAATTGATACGGAATATGGAGGTAAAAAATTATGCGGTATGAGGTAAAGAACGCTCCTCTTCCCGTGCTTATCTGTCAGCTTAATCAGGGCGAATCAATCGAATGTCAGAAAGGCGCAATGTCGTGGATGACTCCGACTATGCAGATGCAGACGGGTATCGGATCCGGCGGCGGAGGAGGTCTTCTCGGAGCTATCGGTAAAATGGCAAAGAGCGCGGTAACGGGCGAATCAATCTTCAGAAATACATACACAGCCGCGGGCGGACCGGGAGAGATCGCGTTTGCTTCGACATTCCCCGGAGATATCATCTGCTTCGACACAAGCATGAGACCGATAGTGGCTCAGAAACAGGCGTATCTTGCAAATACTCCGGGTGTGCAGTTCGATATCTTTTTCCAGAAAAAAATAGGCGCGGGCTTTTTCGGCGGCGAGGGCTTCATTATGCAGAGGTTTTCGGGAAAAGGAATGGTTTTCCTTGAAATAAACGGCGGAATAGTCGAGTACGACCTTGCGCCGGGACAGTCAATGCTCATCGATACGGGATATCTTGCGGCGATGGAAGCTTCCTGCGGAATGGACATCGAAACGGTAAGCGGCGTCGGAAATGTTTTTCTCGGCGGCGAGGGACTGTTCAACACAAAGGTTACGGGTCCCGGCAAGATATGGCTTCAGACAATGCCTGCGAATATTCTCGCAAACGCTATAAGACCGTATATTCCCACAGGCAGCTGAAGGGATAAGGCGTCGGATGCCGCCGATGTATTATCGGATGTCACCGATATGTTCTTAAATCAAATTTAAGGCAGTGCCGCGCAGGTGTCGTGCAAAGCGCGGAGCTGCCTTAAAACAGTCTTATTCTGCATTGCTGTAAAACAGCACAAACGGCAGGTTATTTATTTAATAATTCTGAGTTTCCGAACGCTGACATTTCTTTTAACATCTCGGGCCATGTCTCCTTTGTAGGAATATGCCCGCAGTTCTTATATTTAATGTATCTCATATTTT
>CAZCUQ010000061.1:0-11167 GCA_964501705.1 uncultured Ruminococcus sp.
CTCTTGGTGAACTTACTCCCAAGTGGTGGATATAAACAAATTCCGGTATAACGATATACAAAAGCCGGCGGACACTTTTACCGCATTTCAGGAAGGGACGCTTGAGGAAGTCAAGGGATTCTGCGCCGCAGCAAATTTGCAGGATATTGCCGGGCAGGATTATATCCTGACTCCGGGACGCTATGTAGGGATTGAGGAGCAGGAAGATGACGGTGAGCCGTTTGAGGAGAAAATGACAAGGCTGACAAAGGTCTTTTTATGGAAAAAATCAGGATACAAATTTCTGACAAATTATAGAAATTGATTCCCGTGTTTTACGGCGAACAGCGCTTGACATTATCACATAAGTATGGTATACTGAATATTAACGATATAATGATTAAAACATTTACCGAAAGGCTGAATATATGCTATGCCCGAAAATATAAAAGCCGTGATATTCGATATGGACGGAACACTCTTTGACAGCCTTGACGCTTGGAGCGAATCGGATAGGATCCTCCTTGAGGAAAACGGCGTGCAGTACGACCCGAAAATTTCCGATAAGCTTAAAACTATGCACTATACCCTCGCGGCAAAATATCTTGTCGAAAACTGCGGACTGAAAATTACTCCCGAAGAAGCAAACAATAGAATACTTGAAATAATCCGATATAAATATTTCAATGAAGTCCCTCTGAAACCATTCGTCCGCGAATTTATGGAAAATTGCCGCAGCAATGGACTTAAAATCTGCGCGGCTACTTCAAATATAAAAATTCTTGCAAAGGGCGCCGCGAAAAACCACAGAATACTCGATTATTTTAGCTTTATCCTCACATCCGATGAAATAGGCAGCGGAAAAGATGATCCCGAAATTTTCTTAAAATGCGCTGAAATGCTGGGTGTTTCTCCCGAAAATACCGCCGTTTTTGAGGATTCCCCTCACGCGGCAAAATCTGCTGCGGACGCCGGATTCGTGACTTTCGGCGTGTATGACAAACATTATAAGGACGAACTTCCGATTCTCGAAAAAATATGCAAAAAAGTGATTTTCTCCTTTGAAGAACTTCTGTAAATATAAGAAGATTTTGAAAGTGAAAGGAATTTTATGGTAATATTCAGCAATATCTTCGGCTACGACGGAATTATCTTTATCGCTGCAGCGGCAAATATCGTAATATTTATGCTGGCAAAACACGCCGCCGTGACGCTCTGCGAAAGTATGCACAAGGAAGTTTACACCCCCTCATGCGGCAGAGATATAAGGTTAATAACGGAAGAAATAGGCAGAATGACCGACAGAAAAATCTCCGCGCTGCGCGAAAAGGCTATATCGAGATATACACTCTATGTAAATATAACGGGAATATTCCCTCTTCTCGGAATCCTCGGAACGGTGATTTCTCTTCTCGGAATGGTCGGCGAGGACAGCGAGGTGACAGGACATTTTTTCGCGGCTCTGACATCAACGTTCTGGGGACTTATCTTTGCGATAATCTTTAAGTTCCTTGACGGCTTTATCTCTCCGAAGCTTGACGACGGAGAACGCGCCGCCGAGCTTTTTATGCAAAGAAAAGCCGAAGATCACCCCTATGCCGATATTTCCGATATATTTAAGGACAGCGGGAACGACAGCCCCGAAAATCCCGCGGCGGATTTCACGGGCGACAATATTAAAGAAGATGATGAAAATATATGAAAAAACGACAGAATATTACAGTTGAGCTTACTCCCCTTTTAGACGTTATTCTGATAATACTTTTTCTGATTATCACGGAAAATAACGCAAAATCGGAGGAATTAAAATCGGCCGCAGAAAAAGAAATTTCAGGCTATGTCACACAGATAGATTCTCTGAAAAATTCTCTCGGCGAAAAAACCGGCGAGCTTAACAAAAAATCCTCCGAAATCGATGAGAAAGACAATATAATTTCGGGATATGCACGGTTTGACGAGCTTTCAACGATCATTTCCGTCTTTGTCGGAAAAAATTACGAAAAGGACGGCGGAAGAATAATCTACATATCCGATGGGGAAAATACCGAACATATCTCATTTAATTGGGACAATATGCGTTACGCGGAAAATTCCCTGAAGCACTCCCTTTCAGAAAAAATAAAAAACGCTTCGGGAAATCCCGTATTCATCACCTATAATTACGACAGGGATGAAACATATCAGCGCGATTACGAGCTGATTTCGGAGACACTGTCCGAAATCAACGAAAAATACGTGTTTGTCAGTATAAACGAAAAAACGGAAGGAAGTTTATCATGAGCGAAAAAAAAGAAAATAAAAAGAAAAAAGGAAATGCCGCAGGAACTCTCTTTCTGATACTTATTCTTATTATTGCCGTTCTTCTTCTGCTTATCTGGAAGGGCGGATTCGGCTTGGGAGGAGGAAACGGAAACGGCACAGGTACTGCCTCCCCGGAAACCGCTGTGGAAACAGGCGTCGCTCTTACGGGTATTACGGAAGAAACCACTCTCTCCGAAAGCATAACCGAAACCTCAGCCGATGAAAATATTATAAGAATCTCCGTCTCGGACAGCATAATTTCCGTAAACGGCACGGAAATCGAAAGCTCTTCCGCTTTAAAGGATTATATCCTCGCGCTGGATTACAAGAACAAAACCTTTATTCTCTGCGATGACAAGGCACTCAAGGTTTCCTACGATGAAGCAAAGGCTGTTCTCGATGAGCTTGAAACAGAATATTCCGAGGAGATCTCATAATGGGAAAGATCAAGCTTACGGCAGGAACTCTTCTTTCTCCGCTCCCCGCCGTGCTTGTCACCTGCGGAGACGAAACCCTCTCAAATATAATAACCGTAGCTTGGACGGGAATAATCTGCACAAAACCGCCTATGACTTATATTTCCGTCCGACCCGAAAGATTTTCTCATTCGATAATTTCGGAAAAAAGAGAGTTTGCCATTAATCTTACATCTTCCTCTATGCTCCGCGAGACCGACCTGTGCGGAATGAAGTCGGGGAAAAATGGCGATAAATGGAAGCTCTCGGGGCTTCATAAAGCGCCTGCTTCGGAAATTTCCGCTCCTCTCATCGAAGAGTCATACCTCTCCCTTGAATGTAAAGTCAGAGAAATAAAGCGTTTAGGCTCACATGATATGTTCATTGCGGATATTATCTGCATTGACGCAGACGAAAAAACCTTAGACAGCAAAGGAAAGATAAATCTCTCGCAGGCGGGAATGATGGCTTATTCTCACGGGGAATATTTTTCTCTCGGACGAAAACTCGGAAATTTCGGAATGAGCGTGCGAAAACATCATAAAAAAAGAAAAAAATAAAACTCGGAGCAAACGCTCCGAGTTTTATAAAATCTTTAATTATTTATTTAAAAAGCTGAAAAATCCTGATTTCTTTCCTGCCTTGACCTTGGATTTTGAAATGCTCTTGAACTTATATCCCGTATTCTTAATGATTACATTCATCTGTTCTTTTGAGATATCGTCATTGCTTTCAAAACTTGCCTCGCCGCTTTTGTGCGAGCAGGAAACTTCGTTTGCGTCAGTTATCGAATCCTTTATCGCCTCGCAAATATGCTCCGCGCAGACATCGCAAACCATTCCTTCAATTCTCACAGTGTACTTATACATTACCAAACGCCTTTCAATCTTATCTACGAGTGGTACTCACTTTTTCTCTTCCTTCTCTTTTATTACAATTTAAGTATATCACAAAAAATAAAGAATTTCAATCAATTTATTACATATAAAAATATATCAATTTTTTCACATTTTAAAAAAACGGGAGACATTTCGCGTTATTTGTAATAATTTTGTAGTCAATTTTATTTCACAAAATTTTCACATTTCAAACGTTTCAGATATCTTTATGAAATAAATAAAACGTTTTCGGAAAAAAAGCGGCACACCCGTTCGGTGTGCCGCTCCGATATTAAAATTTCCGTTAATTTAATGAGGAATAATGCTGAGCAGAACTCCCGCCGCTACAGCCGAGCCGATAACACCCGCAACGTTCGGTCCCATTGCATGCATAAGCAGGAAGTTTGTGGGATCGTACTGAGCGCCGACTTTCTGAGAAATTCTCGCCGCCATGGGAACAGCGGAAACTCCAGCGGAACCAATCAGCGGATTTACCTTTCCGCCCGTTACGACATACATTATCTTTCCGAAAAGAACTCCGCACGCCGTGCCGATAGCAAACGCGATAACTCCGAGAATAATGACCTTCAGAAACGCAAGGCTTATTACCTTATCAGCCGTTGTCGTAGCTCCGACGGAAACTCCGAGAAGAATGGTAACTATATTCATAAGCTCGTTCTGAGCTGTTTTTACGAGTCTCTCGCAGACGCCGCTCTCCTTCAAGAGATTACCGAACATAAGAAGTCCGACAAGCGTGGTCGCATCGGGAACAAGAAGCGCGATTACAATGGTAACAAGGACGGGAAAGATTATTTTTTCCGTCTTTGAAACGGGACGGAGCGTGTCCATCTTGACAAGTCTTTCCTTTTCGGTGGTGAGCGCTTTCATGATAGGCGGCTGAATTACGGGAACAAGCGCCATGTAAGTATACGCCGCAAGAGCTATCGTTCCGACTTCGACATCAAAGCCTCCGCCCTGCAAAAGCTGACTCGATACGAAAATCGACGTAGGACCGTCCGCTCCGCCGATTATTGCGATAGATCCCGCTTCACGGTCGGTAAAGCCCAGAAGACCCGCTCCGACAAAGGTGAAGAAAATTCCTCCCTGTGCCGCCGCTCCGAGAAGAAAGCTCTTCGGATTTGCGATAAGCGGAGCAAAGTCCGTCATACAGCCGATACCCAAAAATATCAGAGGCGGGAAAATCTCATATTTTACGCCGATATAGAAAACATCAAGCAGTCCGCCCTCTTTAAATATCCTGCCGAGAGATATATCGTCTCCCTCGAATAATTCGGGGTGATAAAGTCCCGCTCCGGGAAGATTCGTAAGTAACATTCCGAATGCTATCGGGAGCAGAAGAAGCGGTTCAAACTGCTTCTTTATCGCAAGATACATGAACACAAACGAAATAAGTATCATTATCACCTGCTGCCATTGCAGATTGGCAAGACCCGATTCCAATATCAAAGACTCAATAGTGTCCGCAAAACGTTCTAACATTTAGAAATTCCTTTCCGAAGCTTAAATCAGGCTTCTTGTATTTTCCGAAGCGGCGGCGTCTCCCCATCTTCCTCTTCTCGAAGAGCCGCCTCCCTTTTTGCTTATTCCCGTTATTTTAAGCGTTCGCCCCGTCTCTTCGCCGAGCATGGCGACAGCCGCCGCGACAGCCGCAACTACCTCTTCGGGGATGCCGTCCTCCGTGACGGGCGGTTTTTCCGAAACCACCGCAGCGGGATTTGCGGGTGCGGGAGCTTTTTGGGAAACCTCGGCGGATTTGTTTTTCTTTTTTGAACCTTTCACAAGATTAAATACCTTATCCATAAGCCATACAAAAAAAATAAGAAGAATCAGCGCGATAAACACTATTGAAACTCCCGACAGCACGACCGACCCCATATATTCTCCGTCAAGCTCCTGCCCCTTTTTGGCAGGAACTGTTGTCACGGCTTCTGTTCGGGAAACGGCGCCGAGAAATATTTCCGCCGCGGAATTATCCATGTAATAACGACTTCCTTTCTGTATTACCAAACATTAATCTTATATATTATACACCTTTTCCCCATAAAATGCAAGTTTTTTTTAAGCAAAAATATGTATCTCGGTAAAATTTTCTATTAATATTTCATGAACAGAATCTCCCTCATCAGTGTAAGGGAGATTCTTTGCCTGCGTTTATTTCACGCTGCCCATGACCTCGACTCTCTGATAAGGCACGGTGAGACCGTTCTCGTCAAAGGCATTCTTTACACTTTCGATAATATCATAGTAAACGTCCCAATATTTATCGGCGGACGTCCACACGCGGCACTCAAGGGACACGGTATTTTCTCCGAACGACGAAAGCTTCACAAAAGGAGCGGGATCCCGCATAATATCGGGGAGTTCCGATACGGTTTTCAGTATTATGCTTTCCGCCTTTTTATAATCGTCCCTGCAGGAAACGGGGAAAACATGATCAACACGGCGTTTCCCCTCCCTTGTGTAGTTAGTAACCGCCGCGGAAGCAAGCGTTCCGTTCGGCACAAAAATATCCTTGTTGTCAACCGTGATTATCTTTGTGGTAAGTATGCTTATCTCATCGACAGTTCCTTCTATTCCCGCCGCCGATATGTATTCTCCCGATTTAAAGGGTTTTGCGGTTAGGATAATAAACCCTCCCGCAACATTTGAAAGACTGTTCTGAAGCGCAAGCGAAATCGCAAGTCCAGCGGCGGTAAATACCGCGATTATCGACGTCATGGGAATTCCCAGCGTGGAGAGAACTATTATGATAACAAGCGCGGTTATCGCAACATCACACGCGGAAACGGAAAAACCCGTCACTGTCCTGTCAAATTTCCCCTTGTCGAGAGCTTTCCTTATCATTCCGATTACCGCTTTTTTTATTAACAGACCGACAACGAGAAGAATAAACGCTGCCCCCAGCGTCGGAAGAAATCCGAGAAATTTATCCCGGAGCGTTTCAATATAGGTTAAATCATTCATACATAATATCCATACCCTTTCGGAAAACAGTCAGTCCATTGACGCGGCATTGCGAAGAGCCTTGACTTCCTCCGCAGTGAGTTCTCTCCATGTTCCGGGTTTTAGCATACCGAGCTTTACGGGGCCCTCGGCTATCCTTCTTAGTCTTGCCACTTCAAGTCCCACAGCCTCGCACATTTTTCTTATCTGTCTGTTCCTGCCCTCGTGGATAACGATAAGCAGAACGACTCTGCCCTCTTCCTTTGTGAGTACCTCTACGGTCGCGGGAGATGTTTTTCTTCCGTCTATTTCCACTCCGACGGAAAGAGCGGTGAGCTGTTCCTCCGTGACGGACGGACGAACGGTAACCCGGTACGATTTGGAAACATGGCGCGCGGGGTGCATAACGGCGTTTGCGAATTCGCCGTCGTTAGTGAAAAGGAGCAGTCCCTCGGAATTCCGGTCAAGCCGCCCTATGGGATAAACTCTTTCCTCAACTCCCGTCAAAAGCTCCGTAACGCATTTCCTGTCAAGCTCATCGGAGAGCGTGGTCACGTATCCGCGCGGCTTATTCAGCATGATATAGATTTTTTTCTTTCTTTTGGGAACGAAAACGGATTTTCCGTCAAGGCATATTTTGTCCCTGCCGCCCGCCTTATCCCCGAGAGAAGCTTTTTCGCCGTTTACCGTAACTCTTCCCGATTTAATATATTCCTCCGCCTTACGTCTTGAGCAGACCCCCGCGTCGGATAAAATTTTTTGTATACGTTTTTTTTCCATAATAATTCCTCATATTTACTTAAGTTTTCTCATAATCATAACAATATAGAAATACAAAAGGGAGTGTCCCCATGAAAAAACTTTTTTTATGTATTGCGGCCGTTCCGATACTTATTCTCTCTTTCGGGATAAGCTCGTCCGCTGTTTCGGACGTTTCAGTCTCCGCTAAAGCCGCGATAGTCTACGAGCCGATGAGCGGACAGATTCTTTTTGAAAAGAATATCCGTCAAAAGCTTCCCATGGCAAGCACAACGAAGATCATGACTGCTCTTCTGCTTCTTGAAAACGGAAACCTCGACGAGGAATTCACGGTAGACAGCGAGGCTATCAAAACCGAAGGCTCTTCAATGGGACTTACGGAGGGCGATATCGTCACGGGACGCGCTCTCGCGACAGGTATGCTTCTTCCGTCCGGAAACGATGCCGCGAATGCCTCCGCAGTACACATTTCGGGGAACACGGCGGATTTCGCCGCGCTTATGAACCGCCGGGCGGAGCTTATCGGAATGAAAGATTCGCATTTTGTCACTCCGTCGGGGCTTCACGACGATGATCATTATTCTACTGCCTACGATATGGCGCTTCTGACCGCCGAAGCGCTTAAAAATCCCGATTTCAGGGATATCTGCGGAAGCATCGTAAAAAAACTCCGCTTCGGAAATCCGCCCTTCGACAGATATCTGAAAAACACCAACAAGCTCCTTAAAATGTATGACGGAGTTATCGGCGTAAAGACGGGATTTACCGATGAAGCGGGAAGATGTCTCGTCTCCGCCTGCGAAAGAGACGGTATAACTCTTATCTGCGTGACTCTCAACGACAGCAACGACTGGAACGATCATATAAATCTCTACGAAAATTCGTTTTCGCGTATTTCTCCCGTTCTTCTCGATGCGGGACAGTATGCGGAATATGTCGTGGGAAGCGAAAAAGAATCTGTTCTCATTTCCCAGCGGGAAAACGTGGTATTTCCGTCAGTCGACGGAAAGAATCCGTCGGTCGAACTGAAAATAATCGCTCCGCATTTTGTCTACGCACCCGTGAATGAAAACGACCCGATCGGAAAAGCGGAGATTATCGCCGACGGAAAGCTTTTCGCCGAGGTGCCGCTTTATGCCGATGAAAACGCGGATTATCAGTCCTCGGACGAAGTTTCCTCTTCAGACTGATTCGGAGTTTTTTCGTCTGATTTGTCCGAAGATTTATCCTTGCCCTTGTTTTCAACCATATCCTTGACCTTTTCAAAGAGTTCGGGTATCATGTTGACGATTCCCGCCGAAGAAGAATTATCGGGATTTACCTGAATAAATCTCACATCTTTGCCCGTAACGATAAGAAATCCTATCGGAGCAAGAGTTATTCCTCCGCCTGTTCCGCCGCCGAAGCACTCCTTTTCGACCTTTGCGGGCAGATCGGAGCCGCCTCCCGCAAAGCCCACCGATACCTTTGCAACGGGAACGATGGTGACTTCTCCGACAGTCACGGGGTCGCAGAGCATAGCATTTGCGTTTGCAAGACCCTGAATTTTGTTCATAGCCTCCGCTATGAGTTCTTTAACTTTTGTTTCCATATTATTTTTCCTTTCCTGTCTGACTTTCTGACTTTTTCATTTTGTTTTTCCTTTTAACGATAACGGCAAGTGCCTTTACAGCTGCGGCGATAAGATTTCCGAGGACTGCGGCGGGAGTTATCGTTACCGTAACGGACGCGCTTATTTTTGTTTCCTCCGCGAGAAAATCCGCTCCGATATTTATAGCTTCCGCGGAAAACTTTTTCCGCATGAGAGTCTGCAAATAAGCTGCCGCATTCCAGACGCTCATACTGATCTTCCCGTAGGTGAGCGCCGTTTCCGACGCGTCGGGCGTTCCCACCGTTATATCAAGCCGAAGCTTTTTTATCCCGATATCTTTGACTATATTAAGGACATTCTTTTTGCACTTTTTAATAAGCTCAAGCACAAAGCTGATCTTATCGGAAAGAGGCTCCTTATACGGTTTTTCTTCCTTTTCCGCAGATTTTTCTCCTGTGAGAAGCTCTTTGTCCTGCACGGATAGTTTTTCGGTTTTTTTTTCCTCTTTATTTTCGGAAATGATTTCTTCTTCGGGAGGAGATTTTTCCGTTTTTTCTTTTTTCTGTTTTTTGGTTTTTTTTCGTTTTTTCTTTTTGGGATCGGCGGGGACGGAAAATACTGTAAATATCAGATATTTTACCCTAAGGGTAAAGTTTTTATTCATATATTCCATATACGCGACAGCGGGAATGTAAAGCAGAACGATTATAAACAGAATTATCCCGCCGATAATATATAACGCCGTCATTCGGTTATTTCCTCAGAATCATCGGGCGGCTCTTCCTCTGCCGAAAGTCGCGGTTTAGAGGGAAGTTCCGGCAGATCGTCCAGGGATTCAAGACCGAACGAACGCAGAAATGCCGCCGTGGTTTTATATGCTATGGGTTTTCCGGGAAGATCGAGCCTCCCCGCTTCTTCTATAAGATTTTTTTCCGCGAGGGAATTCATAACTCCCGAACTGTCCACGCCTCTGACGTGTTCAACGAACGCCTTTGTAACGGGCTGATTGTACGCAACAATGGTGAGTGCCTCCATAGCCGCGTTTGAAAGAGGGGTGTATCTTCTGCTTTCCGCCGCGTTTCTCGCGTATTCCATAAATTCGGGCTTTACCGCAAGCTGCCAGCAATCGCCGAGATGAAGGACTCTGAGCGAGCTTTCGCTTTTATCGTATTTACTGTTGAGAGCGGCGGCGATATCTTTTATATCGCCCGTTCCGACGCCAAGTGCCTCGGCTGTTTTATCCTCCGTGACAGGGTCTCCGCAGGCAAACAGAACCGCTTCGAAAGCGGAGATAATTTTACTGTTTATCATCTGCCCGATTTTCCTCCTCATCGAAGTCTGAATGAAGTTCGTCCGTGTTTTCGGTATAGCTGTTGTTTAATATGATCTCGGAATTATCGTCGTTTAAGATTATTCTTCCCGATTTTGACATTTCGAGTACGGCAAGAAACGCCGCAACTCTTTCGGAGCGGTTTTTTATTCCGCCGAAAAGTCCCGTCAGCGAACATTTCCCCTCGGAATAAAGGCTTTTGAGAACATAAACTATCATTGAAGCAACGGGAACGTATTTTTCCGCAACTATCTTGGTAAAAGCCGCGTCTGTGGGGGCAATATCCGCAAGCCGTCTCGTATCGATATTGAGGTAAGCCTTTCTGAGTTCCTCGCTGTTATGCTTAAGAGCGTATGTCATATCGATCTTGAGCTTCATGGGCTTTTTAGTGACGATCCCTCCGTTGAAGCGTTCCCTTAAAAGCACGGCGGTCTCCCTGCAAAGGGAGTATTCGATAAGTCTGCCCTCAAGTTCTTTTTTCAGTTCCTCCGCTTCCTCGTGAACGGGGAGCAGGGAAACCGTTTTTATATAGACGAGACGAGCCGCCATTTCAAGAAATTCCCCCGCTATATCCATATCGCGTATCGCCATATTGTTTATAGTCTCAAGGTACTGATCGACTATCTCGGAGATAGGGATATCCTTTATATTAAGTTTATGTTTTGATATAAGGTGCAGCAGCAGATCAAGCGGTCCCTCAAACACGGGGATTTTATAAGAAAGCTGTTCGATATCGATAACCGCCTTTTTTTGAAAAAATACTTACTAATTATTATACATTAATAAAATCATCTTGTCAAGTGGTGAAAAAATTAAATAATCCCGCCTCGCCCGCCCTGTAATAAAATCTTCTTTCAAGATACTTTTCATTTGAAGTTACTTTTATCGTTTTCGTCTTTAGCTTCAATTT
>CAZCUQ010000062.1:0-11058 GCA_964501705.1 uncultured Ruminococcus sp.
ACAAAGAAGACCATGAAGAAGATCCTCTCCGATATCCAGGACGGCACCTTCGCAAAGGAATTCCTCCTCGATATGTCCCCCGCAGGCAAGCAGGTTCACTTCAAGGCTATGAGAAAGCTTCACGCGGAACACCCCTCCGAGGCTGTCGGCAAGGAAATAAGAAAGCTTTACAGCTGGAACAACGAGGGCGACAAGCTTATCAACAACTGAAAATTTTTCCATTATGCAAAAAAGCTCCTTCTTTGAGGGAGCTTTTTTTTCGTAAAATGAAACATTTCGGCGTTTTGTGCATAAACTTTACTCACAAGGAAAAAAATTCGGAATATTATATATAGGAAGCAATTTTACTTACCGATAATTATTCGCCAAAGCGAAAGATAAGGAGTATTCTATGAACGATTACAAGAAACGTCCCGATATTTTCAAGGAAGCCGTCAGCGTTGAAACAGACAGGATATTCGATACCTGCTCGGAGCGCGACTGCATTGAAGATCTCTGCGTCACTCTCGACCCCGGCTGCACTCTCACCGACTGCATGAACATCGTCAAGACAAGATGCGCCGATGTAAGCAGCGTGTGCATTTCCGTAGACCCCGTGCCTTTCAAGAGCGGTTATTATTCCGTGGATATCACCTACACGTTCAGACTCACCATGGACGTATACGAAAGCCCCTGCACCGAAGAATGTACCGTTCTGTCGGGAACTGCGGTGTGGAACAAGAGAGTTATTCTTTACGGAGCTGTCGGCGATATCAAGACCTTTTCGAGCGACGAACCCAAAACCGACGACGAAAAGGATACCTGCTGCTGCAAGATAATCAATAAGCCCAAGGTAACGGTAAACGTCGTTACTCCGATAGCTCTCGACACGAAGATCGACTGCCGCAAAATAAAGAACGGCTGCGACTGCGACTGCACTCTCATAAGAGGAATTTACGTTACTCTCGGTCTTTTCTCGGTCATAGAGCTTACAAGACCCGTTTCGCTGCTTATCCCCGCTTACGACTACTGTATTCCCGGAAAGGAATGCTGCGCGCCTGCGGAATCTCCCTGTGAAATATTCTCAAAGCTTGATTTCCCGACCGACCAGTTCTTCCCGAAATCCTCCTGCGAGAAGATCTGCGGCTGTGACCCGAAAGACCCGATCTTAAACGAGGAATGTAAATGCGAAGATGATGACGGTGAATTCAAGGAAGAATAATTAAATAATATTTGCGAAACGTCAAAAAGCAGAAGCCGTAAAAGCTCCTGCTTTTTTTATTTTATGATATTTGCGGTGTGTATTAATACATTCCGTCCATGCCGCCTGCGGGTGCCGCGGGTACGGGAGGTTCTTTGATGTCCGCTACGAGAGACTCTGTGGTGAGCACCATAGCCGCAACGGAAGCAGCGTTCTGGAGGGCGCTTCTCGTAACCTTTGTCGGGTCAACTATTCCTGCGGCGATCATGTCCGTATACTCCTCATTGTAAGCGTCGAAGCCGTAGCCTACCTTGCCCGAAGAAATTATCTTATCGATGATAACGGAGCCTTCAAGGCCTGCGTTTGCGGCTATCTGACGTACAGGCTCCTCAAGAGCTCTGTAAACTATCTGAGCGCCTGTCTTTTCATCGCCCGAAAGCTCGTCTGTAAGAGCCTTGACAGCGGGCATAGCGTTGATAAGAGCCGCACCGCCGCCCGCTACGATACCCTCTTCAACGGCAGCCTTGGTAGCCGCGAGAGCGTCCTCGATACGAAGCTTCTTTTCTTTCATTTCTATTTCCGTAGCGGCGCCGACTCTGATAACGGCAACTCCGCCCGAAAGCTTTGCAAGGCGTTCCTGGAGCTTTTCTTTGTCGAAATCGGAAGTAGTCTCGGAGATCTGAGTTCTTATCTGAGCAACTCTGTCCTTGATAGCGTTCTTGTCTCCCGCTCCGTCAACGATAGTTGTGTTTTCCTTTGTGATGGTAACCTGACGAGCGCGTCCGAGCTGTTCTACGGTAGCGTCGGCAAGCTCAAGACCGATCTCGGAGGAGATAACCTGACCGCCTGTGAGGATCGCGATATCCTGAAGCATTTCTTTTCTTCTGTCGCCGAATCCGGGAGCCTTTACCGCAACACAGGTAAAGGTTCCTCTGAGCTTATTGACGATAAGTGTGGAGAGAGCCTCGCCCTCAACGTCCTCGGCGATAATGATAAGCTTCTTGCCGGTCTTTACGATCTGTTCGAGAAGAGGAAGCAGCTCCTGGATCGATGATATCTTCTTATCTGTGATAAGAATGTAAGCGTCGTCGATGGAAGCAACCATCTTATCGGTATCAGTTACCATATAAGGAGTGATATATCCTCTGTCGAACTGCATACCCTCAACGACCTCGGAGTATGTCTCCGCTGTCTTGGATTCCTCGATTGTGATAACTCCGTCGGACGTTACCTTTTCCATAGCCTCCGCAATGAGCTTTCCGACATTTTCATCGGCGGAAGAAACCGTAGCGACTCTTTCGATATCGGCGGATCCTTCAATCTCCTTGGAATTTGACTTGATAGCCTCGACAGCCTTATCGACAGCCTTTGCGATACCCTTCTTTACGACCATGGGATTAGCTCCCGCAGCGATATTCTTCATGCCTTCTCTTACGATAGCCTGAGCAAGAAGAGTAGCGGTAGTCGTTCCGTCGCCTGCGGCATCGTTAGTCTTTGTAGCGACTTCCTTCACGAGCTGAGCGCCCATATTCTCGAAAGCGTTGTCAAGCTCGATCTCCTTTGCGATGGTAACGCCGTCGTTTGTGATAAGCGGAGCGCCATACTTCTTATCGAGAACAACGTTTCTGCCCTTGGGTCCGAGAGTTATTTTAACAGTATCGGCAAGCTTATCGATACCTGCCTGCAAAGACTTTCTTGCGTCTTCGCCGTAAACTATATCCTTAGCCATGATAAATTACCTCCGTAAAAATAAATTTTAATGTATGTTATTCGACTACAGCGAGAATATCGGACTGACGGACTATCGTATATTCAACGCCGTCGATCTTTACTTCCGTGCCGCTGTACTTTGAAGTGAGGACCTTCTGACCCGCTTTGACGATCATTTCTACCTGATTGCCGTCAACGAGACCTCCCGGACCCACTTCGATGACCTCCGCTACCTGAGGCTTTTCCTTAGCGGCGCCGGTAAGAATGATACCGCTTGCGGTGGTTTCCTCCGCCTCAACCATTTTAATTACTACTCTGTCTGCCAGTGGTTTGATTGTCATGATAAAAAACTCCTTCCTATAAATGTGCCGAATGTTTTCAAGACATTTAGCAGTTGTCGGTCTGATGTGTTAGCACTCATTCTTCTTGAGTGCTAAATATATTTTACCAAATTCTCAGAAAAAATCAAGAGGTATTTTAACATTTTACTTAAAATCAGCGTTTTATACAATTTATTGTGAAAGCCGAGTGAATTAATTAGCAGTATTTATTCCTTTATCATCTGATTAAATTGTCAGATATAAGAAAAATACAAAAAAATAATAAAAAAATTAGTCAAATAAACAAAAATACAAATAATCTATTGACATTTCAATGTAAACAGTTTATACTGTATATATAACAGATGAACAGTTGAATCAATATCAACAAATTTTAACAATTGTTACAATTTATTAAAAAAGATTCAGTTCGTTCATTTTTTATGAAAAAAGTGTTGACAAATCTGTTATTTATGATATAATAAAAACAGCAATTTGTTACAAACAGATTAATTTATCGTTTATGGAGGTAATTTCTATGAAGAAATCAATCAAAAGGGTATCCGCAGTTCTTGCAGCCGTTATGTGCAGCGGCGTTATCACGGCAGCTCCCGTTACGGCGGCTGAGTACACGGCTGTTTCCGACACATCGATAGTTGCGGAGGCTTACGCGTCCGATGACGCATACACGGAAGCGGTCAAACTCGCCGGCGTAAAGTACAGCTCCTCTCTCGCGAAAAAGGTTGAGAGCTATATGGGGAAATCTTCCAAAACAACCGTTAAATACAAAAATTCACGCACAAAAAAGATGTTTATGAGCAAGCTTGAAAAAAGAGCCGCTGATATCGGAAGCGGCGACGAAGATGCTCTTAAGTCGGGTTTCTCGATTGCCATGGTCGGCAAGGACTCGGTTACATATATGGGCATGAAAGGCGATAAGACAGCTATTGTGGCATATCAGGACGAAACGGGAATTGGTATGTACAGCGACAGCAGCAGTATAACAATCACCGAGCTCTACTCAAAGCAAAAAATCACCCAGTCTCTTGAGGGAATAGAAGATTACTCGTCGGATGACAGCGTATCGGCGGATTCTTTGACGGCATCCATAGGAGATAACGAAAAGGCCAAGGTCTTTAAGTTCGATGGCAAGAGCGAATCCTACACTCTTGAGGTATTTGAAATTAACGGCGAAGAGATGGGTTTTCTCTTCAATTCAAAGAATCAGATCATAGGCGGCTATGACTATTCGGGATATTATTCCATTAAGTTCTCCCTTTCGCCCAAGACCTCATCGGTAACGGTTCCCGACTACTATACCGAAGTGCAGATGTAAAATATTTTAAGGAGAAAAATTATTTATGGACAAAACAGCGCACATGAAAAGAAAACGCACATTCGCAAAGACGGCGGCGGTTTTGTGTGCGGCTGTACTGTCCGCTTATCCGATATCCGCCGAGGAGACGCTTTCTGCTAACCTTTCGGCGGATATTTATTCTCCCTACGAATATGTACGGAGTACTGACGGGCTTTTGTATGACAGCAGTTTTGCAGAGCTTGTCTGCAAATCCGCGGAGAAAAACCTCGGAGAAAGAATTCTCTATCGGGGTTCTCTCACCGAAAGCTTTGCGGATAATTTAAACGAAAGACTCGCAGAGATCAAAAGCAAAAGCTCGGAGGAAGGAATTTATTTCATCGAGGCAAACGGTAAAAATGTCCGTATCCACGGCACAAAGGGAGAAAAAGTCATAAACATTTACGCGGACGAAAAAAGCGGCGATCTATTCTATCTTGACAGGAATACTCTTGTTTCGGCAGACCCCGCAACAATGGAAAAAACAACGGAATATCTGAATAAAAAGGAATATGAAGATTATTTTTCGCGTCTTGCGGTAAACGTGAATCTCTCCGTATATAAGCTTGAAAAGGGCATGACTCACAGGTTTGGATACAAGGGTGAATTCTATACCTATGAGTTTTTTGAGTCATACGGCGGAAAAGTGGGTCTTGTCTTCGATTCGGAAAATACGCCCGTCGGTCTTTATAACTCAAACACGGGATATATGGCGATAAAGCTTCTGCTTTCGCCGTCCGACGCGCTTTTTAAGGTTCCGTCCGAATATACCGAAAAAGTTACCGCTTACTCCGAAGCCGTCAATCTCACGGACTGCTCGTACAACGCTGCATTTGCGCAAAAGCTTGAAGAGCTTTCGGAAAAATCATCGGAGAGAAAAGTCTCTTATAAGAATTCCCGCACGAAAAGATTTTTGGGAAAAATTTTGAAGGTACTTCAAAAAATCAACGAAAACGACGAGAAGACCGTAAATGCGGGATATTTTTTCTCCTCCACGGGACGAAACAGAGTCATGGCTTTCGGCAGAAAAGGCGAAAAGGCACTGTATCTTTACGCGGATAAATATAACGATACGGGAAAATATCTGCAAAAGGAAAGCTTAACGGAATTAAGCCTTTCAAAAAGAGAAAAACAAACTCTAAATATTGATGAAGAATACTACCTCGCCGAACTGAAATATCTTACTCCGAGGTCTGTCGGCGGACTCTCCGATGAGCTTTCGGCGGACGTTTTTTTCCTGAAATACAAGGGAGAAAAATATATCTGCGAAATGTTCTCGGCGGACGGAGAAAAATTCGGTTTTCTCTTTGGTGAAAAGGAAAACCTTTGCGGCGAGTACAGCACCGATGAGGGTTACAAAAGCGTACGTTATGTTCTCTCACCGAATGATTCAAGGTTTGACGTCCCCGAAAATTACTCCGAAGCAAACTGAAAGTAAGCAAGATTATTATAAAATTTGACAAGAGCAGGACATCCGACAGTCCTGCTTTTATCTTTGTCTTTATATTTCTTTGTAATGTAAACGATAACAGACTGAAATTTGTCATTAAAAATTTGTGAAATTTTCTAAAACCTCTTGAAAAAAATATAAAAGTATGCTATAATTAATAAAATGTATGTGTATACGTACAATATTATTCAAAGGAGAGTTTTAAATGAATTACGGACATTTCGACCTCAAGAAAAAGGAATATGTAATCGATAGACCCAACACTCCCGCGCCGTGGGCAAATTATCTTGGCTCGCCCGAATACGGCGCTATCATTTCAAATAACGCAGGAGGATACAGCTTCGTAAAATCAGGAGCTAACGGAAGAATCCTCCGTTACCGTTTCAACTCGAATATCGGTCTGCCCGGCAGATATATCTATATAAGAGACAACGACAGCAAGGACTATTGGTCCGCTTCATGGCAGCCCGTAGGCAAGCCACTCGACAAATATAAGAGCGTTTGCCGCCATGGTACGGCTTACACCGTGATATCTTCGGATTACTCGGACGTTCATTCCGAGGTGACTTACTATGTCCCCCTCGGCAAGACCTACGAGGTCTGGAGAGCCAAGATCACAAATATGTCGGGCGCAAAGAAAAAACTCTCCGTTTACGGCTTCTGCGAATTCACAAACGAAAATAACTACGAGCAGGATCAGGTAAATCTGCAATACACGCAGTTCATCACAAGAACCTCTTTCGATGAAAACAGAATAGTTCAGCATATCAACGAAAACAGCGGCAGAGACGAAACAGGCTCAAACCATAAGGAGCGTTTCTTCGGTATCGCGGGTTCTCCGGTATGCGGCTACAACGGCTCTCTCGATAATTTCATCGGCTCATACAGAACCTACGGAAATCCCATTGCGGTCGAAAACGGAAGATGTGACAATGTCCTCAACTACAACGGAAATGCCTGCGGAGTTCTCCAGACAGCCGTTGAACTGGGTGCGGGCGGTTCTGTGGAAATAACCTTTATCCTCGGTCAGTACAGCAGCGCCGAAGCGGCAAAGATCATCTCCGAATACGAAACAGCAGGCAAGGTCGATGCCGAAATAAACGAGCTTAAACATTACTGGCACTCCAAGCTGAATAATTTCAAGGCAGATACTCCCTCGGAAGAATTTAATAACATGGTAAACGTGTGGAACGCTTATCAGTGCTTTATCACTTTCATCTGGTCGAGAGCGGCTTCCTTTATCTACTGCGGTCTGAGAAACGGTTACGGCTACCGCGATACCGTTCAGGATATTCAGGGTATTATTCATCTCGATCCCGAACTTGCCGCTGATAAGATAAGATTTATGCTCTCCGCTCAGGTCGATAACGGCGGCGGACTTCCTCTCGTTAAGTTCAATCATAACGCGGGTCATGAGAACGCTCCCGATGAAAACAACGAAAACAGTGCTTACGCAAAGGAAACGGGACATCCCTCATACCGTGCGGACGACGCTTTATGGCTCTTCCCCACCGTGGACAAGTATATCGGCGAAAGCGGAAACAAGGCTTTCCTCGATGAGAACATCGTTTACGCAACAGGCGGAGAAGACACCGTTTACGAGCATCTCAAAAAGGCGATCGACTTCTCGATGAACCGTCTCGGAGACCATCATATGCCCGCGGGACTTCACGCTGACTGGAACGACTGCCTGAGACTCGGCAAAAAGGGAGAATCCACATTTGTGGCATTCCAGCTTTACTATGCAATGACAATTATTAAGGGCTACGCACAGGATAAGGGCGATACCGAATACATCGCATATATCGACAAGGTTCAGTCCGAACTCGGAAAAGCTCTTTCCGACTGCTGGGACGAGGACAGATTCATCAGAGGTATCAGAGAAAACGGCGAAAAGGTCGGTGCAAAGAACGACACGGAAGCAAATATGTGGCTCAATCCTCAGTCGTGGTCCGTTATATCGGGATTTGCCTCAAAAGAACAGGGGAACACCGCCATGGAGCAGGTACACGAGATCCTCAACACGCCTTACGGCATAAAAATCATGGATCCTCCGTACATTGACAATTATTTCGATGGCGCTCTTATGCACATCTTCAATCCCGATACAAAGGAAAACGGCGGTATCTTCTCGCAGACGCAGGGCTGGGCCATCCTTGCGGAATCGCTTTTGGGTCACGGAAACCGCGCGTTTGAATACTTCAAGGAATCCTCACCCGCTTCGATGAACGACAAGGCGGAAATCAGAGTAATGGAACCGTATGTTCACGGACAGTTCACCGAGTCGAAGCGTTCTCCTTTTGAGGGACGTTCTCACGTTCACTGGCTTACGGGAACAGCCTCTACGGTAATGGTAGGCTGTGTAGAGGGTATCCTCGGCATGAGACCGAATGCTGACGGACTTGTCGTTGACCCTGCCATTCCCTCCGACTGGGAAACATACACGGTGGAAAAAATGTTCAGAGGAAAGAAGCTTAACATGACCTTCAACAATCCCCACAAGGCGGAAAGCGGCGTATCGGAAATCACACTCAACGGCGAAAAGCTTCAGGGGAATCTGATCCCTGCCGATATGCTTAAAGACGAAAACGAAATTGTCGTAACTCTCGGCTAAATTTTTTACAGGGTATCTTTGAGTCCTCAAAGATACCCTTTTTATAGTCAGCGACATAAGAAATTTGACTTGAAGTCAAGCAAAAATTTGCATATATGATTTTGGCGCGGGCTGAAAGTACAAATTTCAATGTCGCAGCTATAAATCTCGCGGTCATGTAATTGTTTTCAGAAATTCCGCGGTTAAAAGACAACGTTTTTTTGTTCATTTCCGCGAAAATATCGTGAAAAATATACATAGAAATTACTTCTCTTCTGTGTTATAATAATCTTGAAATATCAAATCTTTATCAGAAAGGCTGTGCTTTATGTCAGACGAAAAATATAATATCGCGGTTGCCCAGTCGGGCGGTCCGACAGCGGCTATTAATTCCTCGTTGGCGGGAGTTTTTAAACGAGCTTCCGAATCGGACGAGATAGGAGAGATCTTCGGCTCAATAAACGGAATTGAGGGTATTATTAATGATGAACTTGTTTCTCTGCGGAAAATTCTCACCGACAGGGAGGACATAGAGCTTCTGAAAGTAACGCCATCCACCGTTCTTGGTTCGTGCAGATACAAGCTTCCTCCAAAAAACCGGGGAGAAAACGTCTATATGAAGATCATCAATACCTTTGAAAAACATAATATCAAAGCTTTCTTCTATATCGGCGGAAACGATTCGATGGATACCGTTATGAAGCTTGACGACTACATGAAAGCAGTCGGAAAAGATATTAAAATAATCGGCGTTCCGAAAACGATCGACAATGATCTGCCCGCCACCGACCATACTCCGGGTTTTGGCTCCGCCGCGAAATATGTCGCTACGACAATGCAGGAAATTTTAAGGGACAGCAGAGTTTACAGCGTACAGTCGATTACAATAGTCGAAATCATGGGCAGAGAAGCAGGCTGGCTCGCCGCTTCCACCTGCGTTCTGCGCGCCAATGGAGAGCCTGCGCCTCATCTGATCTATCTCCCCGAATCGGATTTTACCATAGACAAATACATTGAAGACGTTTCAGAGGTCATGAAAAAATACCGCGCCGTACTCGTTGCGGTCAGCGAGGGAATAAATCCCGACAGACTTCCCAGTTCTTTCGGCTCGGAGCTTACCGACGCATTCGGACACAAATATCTTTCGGGCATAGGAAAATATCTTGAGAAAATAACTGCTGATCATTTTGGCTGCAAGGTTCGCTCCGTTGAACTTAACGTCATGCAGAGATGTGCGTCGCATATTTCCTCTCTCACCGACCTGAACGAAGCCTTTCTTATCGGAACGGAGGCGGTAAACGCCGCACTTAGGGACGAAAGCGGCAGAATGATGGCTTTTCGCAGGGTAAGCAACGAACCGTATCGTATAGTTATTGATTCCGTACCTGTTGAGCTTGCCGCAAATAAGGAAAAAATGTTCCCGCAGGAATGGATAAATACCGGCGGAAATAACGTGACGACAGACGCTCTCAACTATTTCCTTCCTCTTATACAGGGAGAGCCGAAAATCACGTATCGGAATGGCATTCCCGTTCATTTCAGACTGAATCAGTAAAAAAATAAAGCGTCTGCTTTTGCGGACGCTTTATGTATTTTCGTTATAAAAAATTCATATTTATCTTAATCAAGAAATACCACTCTGCCGACTACACCGAGATATACGGGCACTTCTTCCGAAGTCATCCATGTTGTCAGACATTTTATTTCAGCGCGTCTTTTCTTTCCGTCTATTTTAAGCGTACATTTATAGCTGATCTCAGGGTGATCGTGAGTAACCGTGTGAAGAATTTCCTTTAGTGCCTCATAATCGGCTCTTTCTATTATTTTTTTGCCCTGATTGCCGAATTTCGGCTTGACGGCAACTCTTTCACGTCCGAAAAGCCTTGCGCTCACGCTGTTCAAAGTAAGCATAGGCGGCATATTGGTGTACTCGAACATCACGTTATCCGTGACGGACAAAAAGAACTGATGCACCGATTTTTCATATGCAAGTCTGTTCATTGCGCCTCTCGTTGAGGAAAGCTCGCTGCGGCTAAGCACTTCATTTACAGTTAATTCAAAGCCCTCATTATCGTCATTTGCCCCGATTGGTGACGACAGGCAGGTAGCTTTAATTTCCTCCGCCGCAAGTTTAAGGCAGTCTATAAGCAGCGGACTGAACGTTCCGCATTCCCCGCCGAGGATCATTTCCATAGCTTTTTCGTGAGAGAAAGCCTTTTTATAAACTCTTTCGCTTGTCAGCGCATCGTAAACATCCGCCATTGAAACAAGCTGTGCAGAGATAGGTATCTCATCGCCGACAAGTCCGTCGGGATATCCTTTTCCGTCATATCTTTCATGGTGCCATCGGCATATCTCGCTTGCTGTTACAATAAGAGGATCATTCATAAAGGTTGTGATATTTTTCAGCATATCATAACCGACAGTTGTATGGGTTTTCATTATTTCAAA
>CAZCUQ010000063.1:0-10641 GCA_964501705.1 uncultured Ruminococcus sp.
TATTCGGTCTTGACTTGAATTCGGGGTGGAACTGTACTCCGACAAACCACGGATGAGCGGGCGCTTCAACTATCTCAACAAGTCTGTCGTCGGGCGAAACACCCACGGGAACAAGACCCGCCTCGGAGAGCTGTCTGCGGAACTGATTGTTGAACTCCCAGCGGTGACGATGTCTTTCATAGATAAGCTCTTCGCCGTATATCTTTTTCACAAGCGAACCCTCCGCCAGCTTGCACGGATACAGTCCGAGACGCATTGTTCCGCCTTTTTTTGTAACGTCCTTCTGATCCTCCATAATATCTATTACGGGATAGGGGGTATCTCCGCATTCCGTAGTATTCGCGCCCTCCAGACCGAGAACGTTTCTCGCAAATTCGATAACGATCATATGCATACCGAGACAGATTCCAAAAAGCGGAATATTATTTTCTCTCGCATATCGCACTGATTCGATCATTCCCTCAAGACCTCTTTCACCGAAGCCGCCGGGAACGATGATACCGTCACAGCCGCAGAGCTGTTCAGCCGCGTTTTCACGGGTTACTTCCTCTGAATTTATCCATTTAATATCAACATTTGCGTCATTAACGATACCGCCGTGCCTTAGAGCCTCCGCTACCGAAAGATACGCGTCGTGGAGCACCACATATTTTCCGACAAGACCTATGGTTATATTTTTGTGAGCGGATTTTGTACGTTCGACCATATTCTTCCATTCGGTGAGATCGGGAGTTTCGGCATTACACAGACCCAGATGATGACATACCGACCTTGCAAGACCCTCTTCCTCAAGCCACAGCGGAACCTCGTAAAGAGACGGCGCGGTGAGATTTTGGATAACATCTTCCGGACGAACGTTGCAGAAAAGAGCTATCTTTCGTCTCATATCATCGGGGATAGGCTTTTCGCTCCTGCAAACTATAATATTCGGCTGTATTCCGACCGACAGAAGTTCCTTGGTGGAATGTTGTGTGGGCTTGGATTTGAGTTCCTCCGAGCCGGCGATATAAGGCACAAGAGTCACATGAATGAACATGGCGTTTTCTCTGCCGACCTCGGACACGACCTGTCTGATAGCTTCAAGAAACGGCGTAGATTCGATATCTCCGACAGTTCCGCCGATTTCGGTTATAACGATATCCGTTTCGGTTTCCTTGCCTACTTTGTAAACTCTTTCCTTTATCTCATTGGTGATATGAGGAATAACCTGAACAGTACCGCCGAGATAATCCCCTCTTCTTTCCTTATTCAAAACATTCCAGTAAACCTTGCCCGTTGTAACGTTTGAATTAACGGAAAGATTTTCGTCGATGAAGCGTTCATAATGTCCGAGATCGAGATCTGTTTCCGCGCCGTCGTCGGTCACGAAAACCTCCCCGTGCTGATAAGGCGACATTGTACCGGGATCGACATTAATATAAGGGTCAAATTTCTGGATTGTGACCTTATATCCCCTTTCTTTAAGAAGCCTTCCGAGGGAAGCGGCGGTTATTCCCTTTCCAAGTCCCGAAACGACTCCGCCCGTTACGAAAATATACTTCACAGACATTTTCATTTCCTCCTATAACATTTAAATACACATTATTTAATTCAAGGTTGTATTTTCAAGGGATCGGCATCTGCTTTTACATTTGTCAGCAAATCTCCGTCCAAACCGAAAGCATATAAAATCGTGGACATTACCGTAATTTTATATGCTTTCGGTCAATTGTTAATTATTCGGCGGCAGAATTTGTAAATTCCTGCTTAGAACCCTGATCGTGGTGAGGCTCGCGCTTTACAACATTGATAGAGTTTATCACAGCAACATTTATATCGGCAAGATTCTGACTCCTTGTGCTGTCAAGAAGAGAATAAAGTTCACCTTCTCTCGAATTCACGTACATAGGCTTCAGATTATTGAGAGCGAAAGCCTTCATATCGATAAGACATTTTTCGCATTTGCAGCAATCCGCGTCTGCCAGAAGCTCTCTCAGTTTTTCATCCACAATGTACTCCATCATATTAACAAGTGCCATAAAAAATCAACTCCGGTTTTATTTTTGAGAAGGTCTTTACTCAAAGGTCGATTCCTCTTGCCATCACCTCAAGACACATTCTTCCGTTGTGATAAGGACATTTCCACTCGTTGACCATAGTAAAATCTGTCATAGGTTCGCCGTTGAAATCAATTTCAGCCCACCATTCGCCGCCGAAACGCTTATCTATCTGATAATTTTTTATCCACTCCCAGACAGTTTGGGCGGCGTCGAGATATTTTTTGTCGTCAGAGTGCATATAAGCGTTTATAAAACCCACGACGCTTTCTGCCTGAACCCACCATATTCTCTTGCGGCTTATTGTTGCATTTTCACGTTCGTTGTTCATCGCGCCGTTTTCGAGAGCGACATTGTATATTTTTTCCGCGATTTTAAGATTACGATCTCTCCATTCGGAGATAAGCTTCTCATCGCCCAGCGTCTCACAGGCTCTGTCGATAAGCCACGAAGCTTCGATATCGTGTCCGTAGGAATAGATATCTCCGATAACGCGCATTACTCTGTCAAAGAAAACCTTAAGCCGGTGATTTTGTTTGTCATAAATTTTTTTCTCGGTAATATCAAGCAGGAAACGGAGTCTTTCTTCGACTCTTTTATCCTTTGAAGCCTCATAAAGAACCGTATAGCCCTCGATAAGATGAAGCACTGTATTCATGGTCTTATCCGCCATAAGTCCGTTTTCGGAAAGAGCGTCGTTCGGGACAAGCTTCCAGTCGGAGGAAAAAGCCTCCATATATGCGATATTGTCCGTACATTTTTCTTCAACGGTATCAAAGATCTCAAAAGCGAGATCGAGTGCTTTCTTTTCGCCGCACGCGAGATAATACGTTGAAAGAGCATAAATTGCAAACGCCTGATTATATGTGTGCTTCATGCTGTCGTTCACTGTTCCGTCATAGTTCATCATCCAGTAAACTCCGCCGTTTTGTCTGTCAACGCACTTGTCTCTGAGAAACTCGTAAGCGTGGCGGGCGTTTGAGAGAATATCTTCTCCGCCCAAGGTTCTGTAAACCGAGGAATAGAACCAAAGTATCCTCGAATTCAGAATAACGCCCTTAGTTCCTTTTTTGTCAAGTCTCAGCGCATTGTCCATCTGTCCGTAAAATCCGCCGTACTCATCATCGCGGAGCTTATTCCAGAAAGGGACAATATGCTCTGTAAGTTCTTTTTTAACTTCTCTGATAAGCATAAATTCTATCACCTTAACTAAAAATTATTTCATTATAAGAAGAAAAATATATTTTCCGCCAAATAAAGTTATAGTTTAATCAGCGCATATCTCTTCCGCAGCAGTTTTTATATTTTTTCCCGCTTCCGCAGGGGCAGGGTTCGTTTCTGCCTATTTTTCTGACCTTTCTGCCTCTTGATGACGAGGTTCCGCCCGCTCCGGGAGAGTCGGGGTTAGCGATTCTTTCGCGTTTTGGTGCTTCGTTGTTTTTAAGCTGTATTGTAAAGAGGAGTCTTACAGTTTCTTCTCTTATGGATTCTATCATCGCGTCGAACATCTCAAAGCCCTCGTAGCGGTATTCCACGACAGGGTTTTTCTGACCGAACGCCCGAAGTCCTATACCCTTTCTGAGTTCGTCCATATCGTCGATATGAGCCATCCATTTCATATCAACCACCTTCAAAAGGATAACTCTTTCAAGCTCTCGGAGAACATCGGAACCCATTGTTTCCTCGCGTTTCTGATAATAAGCCTCCGCCTTGTCGTTTAAAAATTTGACGATATCTTCCTTTTCGGTATTTTCAAGTTCTTCAACGGTGTATCTGAAATCCTCGTTAGTTGTGAGAAGACCCCTGAAATGCTCGCGGAGTCCGTCAAGATTCCAGTCGTCCTTGGAAACTCCATCGACAAGATAAAGGTTTACTCCGTCGTTTATCCAGTCGTTTATCATTTTAAGGATATATTCGTGGATATCCTCGCCGTTTAGAACCTTGGCTCTCTGGTCATATATTATCTGACGCTGAGTAGACATAACATCATCATAGTTGAGGACATTCTTTCTTATGCTGAAGTTTCTGCCCTCGACCTTCTTCTGAGCGGATTCTATTACCTTTGTAAGCATTTTGGATTCAATGGGAGTATCCTCGTCCACATTTAAGGTTTCCATCATGCCGGTAAGTCTGTCTCCTCCGAAAAGGCGCATCAGATCGTCCTCAAGAGAGAGGAAGAAACGGCTTTCGCCGGGATCTCCCTGACGTCCCGCACGTCCGCGGAGCTGATTGTCTATTCTGCGGGATTCATGGCGTTCCGTGCCGAGGATAAACAGACCTCCCGCTTCTCTTACCTTATCCGCCTTTTCCTTTATTTCGGCGCTGTGCTTATCGAAAAGCTCCTTATAGGTTTTTCTTGCTTCAAGGATCTGCTCGTCCTCGGTATCGGCGAAACCGATAGCCTCGTTTATAAGATCCTCGTCCATACCCATTTTCCGCATATCCGCTTTCGCGAGGAACTCCGCGTTTCCGCCCAGCAGAATATCGGTTCCGCGTCCTGCCATGTTCGTGGCTATGGTAACAGATCCGAATTTACCCGCCTGAGCCACTATCTGAGCTTCCTTTTCATGCTGCTTCGCGTTGAGGACTTCATGCTTTATACCCGCATGAGAGAGCATTTTCGAGAGCTTTTCGGATTTTTCGATGGAAATAGTGCCCACAAGCACAGGCTGACCTTTTTCGTGACACTCCTTAATCTGTTCGATAGCCGCGCGGAATTTTCCGTCCTCGGTCTTGTATATTACATCGTGATGATCTATTCTGACAACGGGGCGGTTAGTCGGAATCTCGATAACGTCAAGCTTATATATCTCACGGAATTCGTCCTCTTCGGTCATAGCCGTACCCGTCATACCGGATAATTTTTTATAAAGGCGGAAGAAATTCTGGAAAGTAATGCTTGCGAGAGTCTTTGATTCGTGAGCGACCTTAACGCCCTCCTTTGCCTCGATAGCCTGATGAAGTCCGTCGTTGAAGCGGCGTCCCATCATGAGACGGCCCGTAAATTCATCGACGATGATGACCTCGCCGTCCTTGACGATATAGTCGATATTGTCCTTCATTACGCCGTTAGCCTTGATTGCCTGATTGATATGATGAAGGAGGGTGGAATTATCCGCGTCGTAGAGATTTACAACATTAAAGGCTTTTTCCGCTTTTTTAACGCCCTGACGGGTGATTGTGGCTGTTTTTGCCTTTTCGTCTATGATATAGTCGTAATCCTCGGCGATATCCTCCTGATCCTGCTTGTCGTCCATTTCAACGACAACATAGGGTTTGAGGGATTTTGCGAACTTGTCCGCGGCGGTGTAAAGCTCTGTGGATTTATCTCCCCTGCCCGAAATGATAAGAGGAGTTCTCGCCTCATCTATAAGGATAGAGTCGACCTCATCGACAATGGCAAAGTTAAATTCTCTCTGAACCTTTTCCGATTTGTAGAGGACCATATTGTCGCGGAGATAGTCGAATCCGAATTCATTGTTTGTGCCGTAAGTGATATCGCAGTTATAGGCTTCTCTTCTCTCATCGTTGTCCATATCATGGAGGATACAGCCTATTGTAAGCCCCAGATAGCGGTAAACCTTGCCCATTTCTTCGGACTGGGTCTTTGCGAGGTAGTCGTTTACCGTAACAACGTGACAGCCCTTGCCGTCAAGCGCGTTAAGATAGGAAGCGCAGCAAGCAACGAGAGTTTTACCCTCACCTGTTTTCATTTCGGCGATGCGACCCTGCTGGAGAACGATCGCGCCGATTATCTGAACGGGATAAGGCTTTTTGCCGAGAACTCTCCATGCGGCTTCTCTTACGGTAGCGAGAGCCTCGGGCATAATGCTGTCAAGAGATTCCCCGCCCTCAAGTCTTTCCTTGAATTCGGTTGTTTTGGCTTTCAGTTCCTTTTCCGAAAGCGCGGTATATTCCTCATCAAGCGCGAGAACCTTGTCTTTTATCGGTTCAATTTTTTTAAGCTCGCGCTTGCTGTAATTTCCGAACAGTCCGTCAAAAATTCCCATGTAAATTATTCCACCTTAATCAAAGTATAAATATATACAATATATTATAAACCATAAATGATTTTTTGTCAAGTAATATAATTAACAATATTTTATAGTTTAAATGAGCAAGCAAATTTATTCAAGTCAGGCATTGATTTTTTGTGCATTATTCCAAATAATTTTCAATCTGAATATTTCATCGGAAAAAAACCATACTGATAAAAACCAAAGGAGGCTTTTATTATGGAAAATTTAATGGGAACAAAAACGGCTGAAAATCTTATGCGTGCCTTTGCGGGAGAATCGCAGGCATATATGCGCTATACTCTCGCCGCGGAATGTCTTAAACAAAAAGGATATTATTTTCTGTATAATATCTTCAATCTGACGGCAAAGCAGGAAAAAGCGCACGCGAAAATTTTCTTCGATCACCTCAAACCCATAGCGGGAGAAAATCTTTTTATCGACAGTGCGGGATATCCCGCGAACAACTTCGACGAGCCTGAAAAGCTGCTTATATCGGCGGCTCACGGCGAACAGGAGGAGGCCGAAAAAGTATATCCGGCATTTGCGGAAACCGCGAGAAGCGAGGGGTTCACCGCTGCGGCGCAGAGCTTTGAACAGATAGCAAAGATCGAAGACACGCACAGAAGACGCTTCGAGTGCTTTGCGGAGCTTACCAAAAGCTGCCGTCTGTTCAAGGGTGATGAAAGCGCTGAATGGATGTGTCTCAACTGCGGCAACATAGTTAAGGGAAATCCCCCCGAAAGATGTCCCGTCTGCTCCGAGGGGAAGGGATATTTCGTACCTTACAAATACTACAATTTCCTCGCGGAAAAGTACGGAATTGCGGATATTCTGTAAATCGTATTCCGTATCCCGCCGATCTCTTTTGCGCGGCGGTTTTCGTCCGATATCAGTCTCAGAACCTGTCCTGACAGCAGGTGCGCGCCTGTTGTGAAGGCAGGTTTGTGCAAAATGGTATCGGACGAAAGCGGAAATCAAACCGGTTCCGCAAGTCAAACCGAGATGCGTCACTTTACTTTTTCGTCTTTTCTTATATGTTCCCCTCGCCGCCCTGAAGCTTCGCAAAACAGCAAATGACAACTTCCCTGAAGCTGACAATAATCCGATAAGACAAGCAGCATATAAGAAGTATCTTTAAATTATCGGTAACCCCAAAAGACCTAAGATAAAATGATAAGTAATCCGAAAATTGATTTCCCCCCAAACGGTGTTTTTATGAATAACTTATGAATAACTGCCGAAAAAATCAGCATTCGCCGTACAGGTCAAAATCAAAAACCTCACCCGAAAGGGATAAAATGCTGTCCATGGAAATTTTTCTTCCGTCCGCAAAGATAAGCTCGCGGCTGTATTCGTCGATAGTCCTTAAATTTCCCCGTATGCTTTGATATTTTCCGCCCGATTTTCTTTCATCGGGGATAAAGTAAGCAACATTTATTTCGGGTCTTTCCGAAATATGTTCGGAGAGAAAACGCATTCTGACGGATAATTCAAAGAGCATATCTTCCGTAAGAACCGTAAAATCATCCGTCAGTCTTGCGGTTTCGGCAATGCTGTCTCCGTGACCGTCAAGCGCCGCAAAGGGCGCAAACTGCGCCGCCCTGTCATGATTTGACATATGCGCCCTCCGATTTGACTTTTTGTATGGAGTATCCGTATTCATCAGGCCTTATGTCCTCCTATCTGACCGTTTCTTTCGATGGCGGTAGCGCCGTCGGTGAAATTCAATCCTCGCAGAACGGCGTTTTTTCCGTATCTGTTTTTAAGTTTCGCTATGGCGAGCTGCATGGATCTTTCTTTTTTTAACTTTTCCTCAAGGATATCGTTTTTTTCCGAGTCCCCGAAAAAATCAAGCTGAACGGGAGGCGTTTGTTCTTTGGCATTTTCCTCAGTCAGGATATTTTCCGCGGAAATATTCAGCCTTCTGACCGAAAGGTCGCTGTTTACGGAACTGTCGAAAAGCTCTCCGGCAGTTTTCATAATAATTTCAGCGGACGATGTGAATCTTCCGAGAGAAGCTGTTTTATGAGCGTGTCGGGGGATTCTCCTGCCGTAGCGGTCAAATACGGTTTCTCCGTGATATCCCGATCTTATCTCGGCGTTACGCAGATTTTCCTTGTCGTATCCGACCGTGACGGTTATTTTATCGGTCACAAGATTTTTCGAGACAAGCTTTAAAGAAAGCGCATCCGCCATTTCAACGAGAACTGTCCGTGCGGTTTCAAAATCATACGGCTCTTTAAGCACCTGCCCGGAGCTTAAACTTTTAGACTGCGGACGATAAGCCTTTATATCAGCCATTGTACAGGACTCATATCCCCACGCGTGATCAATGAGAAGCTCGGCGTTTATCCCGAAGAGCCTGTAAAGAAAATCCTCTCCGTATTCTGTCTGTGACATTTCCGCGATATCACCCATGGTATGCATACCGTAGTATTCAAGTTTTTCGGCATATCCCCTGCCGATTCTCCAGAACGCGGTAAGAGGTTTGTGAGTCCAGAGCTTTTCCCTGTAAGATTTTTCGTCAAGCTCGGCTATTCTCACTCCGTCCTTATCTGCGGGCATTTTTTTCGCAACAATATCCATAGCGATCTTACAGAGATAAAGATTCGTTCCTATTCCCGCCGTTGCGGTAATTCCCGTAGACTTCAGTATATCGGAGACAATTTTGCGGACAAGCTCTCTCGCTGTCATTTTATATGCGAAAAGATAATCGGTTACGTCCATAAAGACTTCATCTATGGAGTAGACATGGATATCCTCGGGAGCGATATATTTAAGGTAAATATTATAAACGTCGAGACTGTATTTTATATAGCGTGACATTGCGGGAGGCGCGATGATATAATCCGCGGCAAGCGACGGATCGTTTTTAAGTTCATTGTCAAAAAAGGAGCTTCCCTTAAACTGCGCCTTAAAGTTTTTCATTAAGCGTCTGTAGTTATAAAGTCTTTCGTTATTTACCTCCGCGACCCTTTGGATCACCTCAAAAAGCCGTGCTCTGCCCGATATCCCGTAAGCCTTGAGAGACGGAGACACCGCGAGGCAGATAGTTTTTTCGGTTCTGCTTTCATCCGCAACCACAAGATTTACGGAAAGAGGATCGAGATCTCTTTCACGGCATTCCACAGAAGCAAAAAATGATTTCAAATCAATTGCCGCATAAATTCTGCCGTTCATTTGTATCACCTGCCCTTTGATTTTCCATACAATATTGTAACATATGTTCGTCTGAAAGTCAATGGCAATAGATCACAAAATCGAACAGTTGTTCTTGTATAATTTTGAACATATGTTTTATTATTTTTGAAAAAGAGAGGAACAAATGAAATAATTTGCAAAAAAAACCGAAGGGGCTTTGCCCCGTCATTATATTTTGGCATTTTCTCCCTGAAAGTCAATGTCATCAGCTTAAGCTGACGACATTGTATATGAGGGAGACTTTTCTTTTTGAAAAATTATAATTCAATTAGAATATTGCATAAAATATTGACAAAATATCTGAATATGATATAATTGATAAAATGAAAGGAAATATAAACCAACGGACTCTTTCGGTTTTTCTTAAACCGCTTAAATGACATAAATATCGGAGTAAAAATTATGAGCAAACCACAAAAACTCGACAAGGAAAACACAATAAGACTTATCGTGGCGATCGCTTTTTTTATCGTGACCGCCGCCGTTACCGTGCTTGTGATCCCGTATATAGAGCTTTTTTCGATCGATGAGGGACTTGAGGGAGTAAAGGAACAGGTACAGCAAAAAGGTATAGTCGGCGTGCTGTTTTTCATTTTTCTTACGGTCATTCAGGTGATAATCGCTTTTATCCCCGGCGGTCCCGTGGAAATTCTCGCGGGTATGCTTTTTGACAGCGTTACGGGAACGCTCCTTTGCGTTATCGGGTTTCTTATAGGAACGACAGTTGTTTATTTTATGGTTAAAAAAATCGGAAAACCGCTTGCAAACGCGTTTGTATCCGAGGAGCAGTTCAAAAAATTCAAGTTTCTGCAAAACGAGCAAAAGCTTGAAATGATAATTTTCATACTGTTTCTTATTCCGGGTATCCCCAAGGACGCGCTTACCTATCTGATTCCTCTCACTAAGATAAACGGAATGAGGTTTATCCTCCTTGCGACTCTCGCGCGCGTTCCCGCAACCGTTTCTTCAGTGATGATAGGCTCTTCGATAGGAAACGAAAACATCGCAACGGGAGCTGCCGCGTTCGTTATAACAGCCGCTCTCGGAATCGCGGGGATAATCTTCGGCGGAAAAAGAGACAGAGAAAATGTTAAATAAGTGTTAAAAGATTCAAAATTTCTTGACAATTTTGATTCAATTTGTTATAATGTAATTTATAGGTTCATAGGTTCGGCACGGTGTGATGAAAAACGCTCCCGAATGTTCGGCGACGGCTTTCAAAGGATATGTCTGTGGCTGCTTCGATAAATCCGCGCTCATTTCAGAGTGCGTTTTTTTGTATGCGGTATCGGTCACGCCAAAAGAATAAAACAGAAAATTATACGTTTTCAAAAAATGCTTTATAAAAATCGGAGGACGTCAATGATAACCACAAGTGTTGCGTC
>CAZCUQ010000064.1:0-10636 GCA_964501705.1 uncultured Ruminococcus sp.
AAGGCTGCCAAAGGCTCTAATCCCGATATTATTGTTCTTGTTGATAACTGCTACGGTGAATTCGTTGAAAAAGATGAACCGATATCGGCAGGCGCAGACCTTATCGCAGGCTCGCTTATCAAAAATCCCGGCGGCGGAATCGCTCACACGGGAGGCTATATAGCGGGAACGGCAAAATATGTGGAACAGTGCGCGTACCGTCTCACCTGCGTGGGAATGGGAAAGGAAGTCGGCTGCTCTCTTTCCGAGAATAAAGCTATGTATCAGGGGCTTTTCTTCGCTCCCGAGGTTGTTGCAAACGCTCTGAAAACAGCCGCTTTCACAAGAGAAATAATGACGCTCCTGGGCTTTGAGTGCAGTCCCGCTCCCGACGAAAAATCAGGCGATATAATCACTGCTGTACTTATGAAAAATCAGGATAATCTCACCGCGTTCATCGAGGGAATTCAAAAAGGCTCGCCTGTCGACAGCTTTGTTACTCCCGAAGGCTGGGATATGCCCGGATATGACAGTCAGGTAATTATGGCCGCGGGAACCTTCAATAACGGTTCTTCGATAGAATTATCCGCCGACGCGCCTCTTCGCGAACCCTACGCCGCATATGTACAGGGCGGTCTGACCTATACTACAGGAAGAATGGGAATTCTTCTCGCGCTTCAGGAAATGCTCGACAAAAAATGCCTCAAGGTTTTTGAACTTTGATTTGAAAGGATGATCAATATGACAGCTGCGGCACTTGCCGAAAAGATAAAGGCACTTTATGAAGATCCGAATATATTCGTTGAAACCGCTCTTTCCTGCAATACCGCGGGAGTCGACGCACGTATACACGACTGGTTCCGCAAGCCTCCTTACGGAATGTTTGTCACCGAAATGAAATTTTCCGAGGAATACATAGGAAATAAAACCGAGGAATGTTTCGTGCGCGCAATGCTTGCCGACGCTTCAATGTGCGAGGGCAAGGGAAGAGATATTTTCAAGGGAGTTCCCCGCGACAACAGAGAAAAGCTTCTTCGCGATAAAATTATCCCTGAATACATCACTCCCAAGGATATCAGACTGACTATCCCCGATCTGTCGGATTTTCTTAAACTCTTTACATCATACGCGGAAAAAAACGGAATCCCGAACGACAAACGGGAAAGACAGTTTTACCGCACTGTTTCTGCGGAGCTTCACAATGCGGCTATCTTTGAAATAGGCGGAAACAGCGATAACGATCATCTTTATTTTACTTCAAAGGGAGCTATGGTATATATCGTGAATTTCGGAGAATGGAAATAAAAAAAACGGGAGAACGGCTTATCGTCTGTTCTCCCGTTTTTTAATGGAATCTTGCGGCGGCTCTGACAAGATACTCAAATTCCGTTTTGTATTCATCATCGGAATAATCATACACGTCAAGCATTTCAAGCAGAGAATCCCACGATGACGTGCCTTTGTTTTCGCTCCCCCGGAGCAGCATTCCGAATTCCGCACAGCAAGCCGCGAAATTCAGATTTTTTGACATTCCCGGACTGTAAAGCGATGTTTTCACGGGATAGATATAAAGTCTGCTTTCATCCTCATTTCCCGTCTTGCAGCGGATATTCACAGTGAGAAGCTCATCGGAATATTTGTCTGCTTTTTCTTCATTTTCCTCTGTTTTTTTCACGTTTCCCGAATACTTATATTCGGGAGCGTATTTTTCCGCGTCGCTGACTGTTATTATCTCGTAAAGAACGGTAACGGCGCTGCCCGCTCCGACTTCTCCCGCGTCCTTTGTGTCATCGTTAAAATCTCTGTCGTCAAGAGCGCGGTTTTCATAGCCTATCAAACGATAGCCCGCCACATTTGCGGGATTAAATTCCACCTGAAATTTAACGTCCTTCGCGACTGTCACCAGAGTTGAATCCATTTCTTCGATGAGAACCTTCTTTGCTTCGGCAACAGAATCTATGTAGGAATAATTTCCGTTTCCGTTATCAGCAAGCGCTTCGAGACGATCGTCCTTGTAATTTCCCTCGCCGAAGCCGAGCACGGACAGATATACGCCGCTTTCACGCTTTTCTTCAATAAGAGCCGTCAGATCCTCAACAGAAGAAGCGCCGACGTTCAGATCTCCGTCCGTTGCAAGTATCACACGGTTGCTGCCGTCCTTGATAAAGTATTTTTCGGCAAGCTCATAAGCGGTCTTTATACCTGCCGCGCCCGCTGTCGAGCCTCCTGCGGAAAGGCCGTCGATGGCGTCGGTGATTTTTTTTCTGTTGTCACCGCTTTCACCCTCAAGGACGATCTCGTCCTCGCCCGCATAAGTGACTATCGATATTTTGTCGTTTTCGTCAAGATTATCCGCAAGCATGGAAAACGCCTGCTGAACCAGCGGAAGCTTATCGCCCGAAAACATTGATCCGCTTACGTCGATAAGAAATACAAGATTATTTGAAATATCAGTAATTTCCGCTTCTTCCGCCTTTATTCCCACAAGCATTAATTTGCTTCGGTCATTCCACGGGCAGTCGGACAGCTCCGCGGTTACTGAAAACGGCTCGTTGTTTACGGGAGGAGCATAGTTGTAATCAAAATAATTCAGAATTTCCTCTATGCGCACGGCATTCGGGTCGGGAAGAGAACCGTTATTTATAAACCTTCTGATATTTGTATACGAGGCGGTGTCAACATCCGCTGAAAATGTCGAGAGAGGACTGTCCGCAACGGAAAGAAATCCGCTTTCGGTTATTTCCGCGTACTCCTCGGAGTTTACAATATATGACGGATAATCGGGCGGATAATATCCGTTATCCGATGTAAGAACGCCGTCATATGCGGGAGCGCATTCTTCATCCTCATATAATCCTACCTGACCGTCCCCGGCGGCGGTCTGTTCCGTAATAATACTTTCGGTTTGCGGATAATTTTGCGTATTATATTCCTCGTTAATGGCTCTTGCTGTTTCAATCTCGGGAGCGGCGCAGGCATCGTCTGCGGGAGCGGCGATATCGTAAGACGCTCCGCTGTTCGATGTTTCCTCACTGTCTCCGCAGGCTGTTAATGACAGGCAGACTGCCGCCGCTGTTAATACAGATATCAGTCTCTGCTTTTTCATAATGAAAACCTCCTTAACCGTTTTCGTTTTTTATTTCATAGAATTTATCAAAAAGTCCCTGTAAGCTTGCCTCGTCGGTGATAAACATTCTGTCGTAAAAGAAATCGTCCGCTGAGGCAATATCCTTTTTAAGATACTGCTCGTTTCCTCCCGAAAGGCTTTGCCAGCCGTTCTGATAGAGAACATATCCGTCCGAGAGCATTATTTTGGGGGAAGAACTGTCGGAGGTGAAATATTCTCCGTCAAGCTCTTTTATCGGAAGGAGATATTCATGTCCTGCCGTCATTACATACGCACGGGAGGTGCGAACCGACATTTCGGCGGGAAGAGTCATATCCTTCGGACATATTACGTGAATGGGGGAAACGCTCACGGTAATGCCTTCCTCGGAGACTTCCGAAATTTCGTTCACGGTGCAGTCAAGGAAAAAGTCCGTGTTTTCGAGAACCTCGGCTTCAACAAAGAAATCATCGCTTCTGTTATCCTCGAAATCGGGAGAAACGGAACTGTCGAAATCGGAATAATTGTAGCTTCTTGCCGCCGAAACAGAAACTCTCGAATAATCCCAGCCGTCTGACGAGGGGAAGAAAAGCTCATCTGAGGCTTCCGCAGCTTCTTCGGAAAATTCATTTTCCGATTTCTTGTCATTGTCGTTTGCTTCGGTCGAAACGGACAGGCTTTCGTATATTTTTTCATAATTTCCCATCACCCTGCTTACGGCTAAGATGACGATTATCACGGCAGCTGCGGAAAGAACGGAGAGAATATTATTTTTTTTGCGGGAAACGGGGCGTATGCTGTCTATTTCTTCGGGGGAAAAATCAAGCTCCGAGAAAATTCTGTCACGGATCTTGTTTTTATCTATATCCGAATAGTATTCATTCAGACTGTCATTCAGTTTTTTCAACTACCGCACCTCCCCGATTATTTTTTTTAGCTTTTTCTCGGAATTGCGGCATCGCCACGCCGCTGTTTGGAGAGGAATATCAAGAACCCTTGATATTTCCTTTAATGTATATCCGCAGAAATACTTCAGATGAATTATTTCTCTTTCGTTCTCCGAAAGCTTTTTGAGAGCGTCGGAAACGAGAACCTTTTCGGTCATTTCCTCTTCCGTGTCTTCATAGGAAGAGTTATTTTCCCCGTCCTCCATGGAGAGAAGCTCTTCTTTTCCGAATTTTTTTATGTAATTCACAGCGAGGTTTTTCGCGCAAACGGAAAGATATTTTCTGTGTCCCCCGTGTCCCCCGTGTCCCGCGCAAAAACCCGTTATTTTTTTCTCCCAAAGCCTTATAAAAAATTCCGATGTGACGTCTTCAGCCGCCGTTTTGCTGCACGTGACCGCAAGCGCCGTACTGTAGACAAGTCCGAAATATTCATTATAAAGACTCTGAAAGGCTTGTTTGTCGCCGTTCCCCGCAAGCTCCAGCGACAGGGCAAAATCCCTGTCTGTCATAATGTTCCCCCCCTGATTTTCCGCTTTCATAAGATATACAAAGCTAAGGACAGATTTTTATGGAATTGCTTCATGAATTTTTTGTATTGTTTTTATGAAGATTTATTATAAAAAAGCATATGACTGTATTATACATTATTTTCTCGGATTTGTCAAATAAAAATCGGCCCCGAACAGTCTGCACGGAACCGATATTATGTAAACAGGGAATAATTTGTTAAAACGATTTTTTTCGAGAAAGCGAGGGACTTTTAAGATTCAGAACAGCCGCAAGCGCCGCCGCTCCCACTACAGTCACTATAAGTTCGGGAAGCATATAGGTCGCATTATATGTAAGACTGTAGAACCATACGCTCTGCCAGCCGTCGGCATATTCGCCCCAGATGGTAACTCCGGAAACAAAGTGGCAGAGATATCTCATAACAGACGCCGCCGCTGCGCCGAGACCCGCCGCCAAAGGCTGACTGCTCACCTTTTCCGAGAAAAGCGCTCCTCCGAGACCGAGAACTCCGAAAGCAATCAGATAGTCAAAAAGTATAAGAATAAGATATGCGCCTATTCCCTTGACATATGCGAAATTTCCGAGTCCCTGAAGTATCATCTGAAGAAGTCCGTGGACAATCCCCGTGAAGATCCCCCATTTATAGCCGTGGCGATAGCCGATTATCACTATCGGCACCTGGCTGAACACCGTTACGGAGCCGCCGAACGGAAGCTCCGACAGCTTGAAATATGAAAGCACCGTCGCCATTGCTATCATGACCGCACTTTCGGTCAGTTTACGTGTTTTGGACATTTCCATTTTATCATCTCCTTTAATAAAAAACGCCTGCGGAAAATACGGCAGGCGTTTAAATCGTTCCGATTCTCCTACGTCGGCATTATCCGAATCAGGTTATGGGTCGAAGCTTAACGCTCCCTCTCAGCCTGTACACAAGCTCCCCTATTTACGCTGTTAATTATATCACGATTTTTTCGTTTTGTCAATAGTTTCTGAAGAAATTTTTGTTATTTTGTCAAATAAAAAGAAAATTTGCTAATGAAAAAGCAAATATTGTTGACAGTATACAGGATCAGATATACATATGATTACGGAAAATCTTAATTTTATTTAAATGACTCTTGACAAATACCCCATAAGGGTATATAATAATTCTATGGCAAATACTTTCGAGTGAAAGGATAATTCTATGGGAAACGATAAAAATATAAAAAAAGACAGCTGCCCGTGCCGCAAACACAAGGATATACCCAGAGACGAAAAAATGATCCGTCAGCTTAAAAACAGAATAAACCGTATGTCCGGTCAGCTTGCGGGAATATCAAAAATGATCGATGACAACAGATACTGCGGAGATATCCTCATTCAACTGTCAGCGCTTGAAAGCGCTCTTCGCTCTTTCGGGTATATTATCCTGAAAAATCATCTTGACACATGCGTTGCGGACGAAATGAAAAAGGGAAACGACAGTATCACGGAAGAAACCATTGAGCTTATCAAAAAATTGAGGTGAATAAATTTTGACTACCGAAAAATTCATTGTCACAGGCATGACCTGCGCCGCCTGCCAGGCAAACGTTGAAAAAACCGTGCGGAAAATCAACGGCGTTTCGGAATGTAACGTAAATCTCCTTTCGGGAGAAATGACCGTAAGCTACGACTCCCCCGCCGATGCGGACACCATCTGCTCCGAAATTGCCGGTATCGGCTACGGCGCAAATCCCGAAAGATCCGCAGGAACGGGAAAGGGCAAAACACAGGCAAAATCAAAGTGGGAGGAAAGAAAAGCCCGCGAAGCGGAAAAGGAATCCTCGCTTAAATTCAGAATGATCTTCTCACTTGTGCTTCTCGTTCCGCTCATGTATGTGTCAATGGGCGAAATGATAGGACTTCCCGCTCCGCCGTTTCTTTCAGGAGAGGAAAATATTGCCGTTTCGGCGTTTACGCAGTTTCTTATTTCCATTCCGATAATATTTGCAAACAGAAAATTCTTCATTTCGGGTTTTAAGGCTTTTTCCAAAAGAGTTCCGAATATGGATTCGCTTGTTGCTATCGGTTCTTCCGCTTCGCTTCTGTACGGAATTTATTCCCTGTACAGAATCCTGTACGCACAGGGACATATGGATATGGCAGCGGTTCATTCCTACGGACATAAGCTGTACTTTGAATCCGCCGCTACAATTTTAGCGCTTGTAACTCTCGGAAAATATCTTGAAGCAAGAAGCACCTCGAAAACCTCCGACGCTCTCGGAAAACTCACCGACCTTGCTCCCAAAACCGCCCGCATTTTAAAGGACGGCAAAGAAATAATTATTCCCGCCGAAGAGCTTGCGCAGGGCGATGAGATCGTTATCCGACCCGGAGATTCTATCCCCGCCGACGGATTTATTATCGATGGAAACGGCACTCTTGACGAATCCGCAATAACGGGAGAAAGCATTCCCGTTTTCAAAAAGGAAAACGATCGGGTCATTACCGCTTCGGTAAATAAAAACGGCTCGTTTGTCATGAAAGCAAAAAGCGTAGGAGAAAATACCACTCTTTCGCAGATAATAAGGCTCGTTGAGGACGCCTCCAACAGCAAGGCTCCGATAGCGAGAATTGCCGATAAGGTCGCTTCTGTTTTTGTTCCGGCAGTCATGGGGATTGCCGCTGTCACTCTCATCATATGGCTTATCGCGGGCAAAGATTTCGAGTTTGCGTTAAGTTCAGCGGTTGCGGTTCTGGTCATTTCCTGTCCGTGCGCTCTGGGACTTGCGACTCCCGTTGCCATTACCGTCTCCACGGGAAAGGCTGCCGAGATGGGAATCCTCATAAAATCCGCCGAGGCTCTGGAAAATCTTCATAACGCCGACACGGTGATTCTTGACAAAACGGGAACGATAACCTCCGGAAAGCCCGCGGTTACCGACGTTATTCTTCTTGAAAGATTCGCCGATGAAGAAGAATTTCTCGCTGAAGCGGCGGCAGTGGAATTCGGCAGCGAACATCCTCTCGCAAAAGCCGTTGTGGAATACGCCGAGAATAAAAAAATCACGCCGAAAAAGGCTAAAAAATTCGTAAACGCTCCCGGAAAAGGCGTTTCGGCGGAGGTTGACGGGAAAAAGATCCATGCGGGAAATCTTTCTCTCATGAAAGAGGAAAAAATCCTTGAACCCAAAAACGTTGAAATAATTGAAATGGCTGAAAAGCTTTCCGAAGAAGGAAAAACTCCCCTGTTTTTCGCAAGGGACAAAAAAATCGTCGGCATAATCGCCGAAGCCGATAAAATTAGAGAAGACAGCAAAAAAGCCGTTGACAGATTTAAGGAACTCGGTCTTAATGTTATTATGCTCACGGGCGACAATAGCAGAACAGCCCGCGCCATAGCCGAAAAGGCGGGTATTACGGAGGTTATTTCGGATGTTCTTCCTCAGAAAAAAGAAGAAGTTATCCGTAAGCTTCGCGAGGACGGCAAAAAAGTTATCATGGCAGGCGACGGAATAAACGACGCTCCCGCTCTGACCCGCGCCGATATAGGAATTGCCGTCGGTTCGGGTACGGATATCGCCGCAGACAGCGCCGATATTGTGCTTATCCATGATTCCTTGTGCGACGCCGCAGCCGCGGTAAACTTAAGCAGACAGACAATAAAGAATATTAAAATGAATCTTTTCTGGGCGTTTTTCTATAACACTCTCGGAATTCCAATTGCCGCCGGAGCGCTGTATCCGATGTTCGGCATAACACTCAATCCGATGATAGGCTCTCTTGCCATGAGTCTCAGCTCCGTCTGCGTGGTAACGAACGCTCTCCGTCTCAGGACATTCAGGGACGATATCGCGTATATAAATAATCTGAAAGGAGATGAAAATGCTGTGGAAAAAACACTGAAGGTTGACGGAATGATGTGCGAACACTGCGTCTCTCACGTCAAAAAAGCTCTTGAGGGAGTCGCGGGAGTTATCTCCGCGGACGTAAGTCTTGAAAACAAGACCGCCCTTTGCAGGCTTTCCGGAGATGTTTCCGACAAGGCGCTTGAGGACGCTGTTGTCGGCGCGGGATATACCGTTGTAAAATAATATGAAATGTCCGCTGTTCCCTGTCTTTTGACAGGATTCGGCGGATTTTTTCTTAAACAGACTTGACAGTCTGCCTATCTCATGGTATAATACCATAGTCAGTGCCATTAAAAAATCTTCCGACCGAATCGGTCGGAAGATTTTTCCTGCGGATATTCAGCTCTTCTTTTCAAAAACACCCAGAAGAACTCTGTAAAACGGCAGAATAAGAAATGCGCTTATCATTCCCTTTACAAAGGTAAACGGAAGATTAAATACGATCAGACAGTCAAGTATGGAATCTACCGAGGAAATTATTGCTTTGTACGCGCCAATGATCGCTTCTTTCGGCATAAAATTATAATATACGGGATATACGATGAAATAATTTATTGCAACGCTTCCCGCCGCCATCAGCATAGCTCCCAGAAGAGCGCCGATAAATACGGCTTTTCTTGTTCTCGATCTTTTGCAGACAAGCCCTGCGGGAACAACAAACAGCGCTCCCATAAGAAAATTTGCAAGCTCTCCGACTCCTGCGGTATTCGTAAAGAACAGATGAATGAGATTCTTCACAAGGCACACGAACACTCCCGAAACGGGACCCGCACAGCACGCCGCGATAAGCGCGGGCAGATCTGACAGGTCAAGCTTGATGAACGAGGGCATTACGGGTACGGAAATTTGAAGATACATAAGTACGAATGCCATCGCCGACAGCATTGCCGTAAGCACCATGGTTCTTGTGTCAATTTTGTTCGTCCGCTTTGCGGAAATGACTCCTGCCGCGTTTTGTAAGTTTTTGCTTTTCATTAAGATTACCTCCGTTTCTTTGCACTCTGCCCCGAAAAAAATCTCCCCGAAATCAAATTACGGGGAGATGAAAGTTACGGTTTATCCGAAAAGCATTAGATAAGCCTTGTTTCTTTCATCCGGACTATACCGTCGGTTTCGGAATTTCACCGAATCAGCCGTATGAAAAACACACGGTTCGCGGACTTTACCGCCGGTGAGGAATTTCACCTCGCCCTGAAACAGCTTGCAAAATTAAAATTTATTCAAAGCATTATATGCTTCAAACACAAAAAGAATTACTCATCGTCCTCATCCTCGGAATCCTCCAGATCGAATTCGAGAAGCTCTCCGCACGAAGGACAGCTCACAGAACCCGACGAAAGAGTATCCTCATCGATCACGATAGTATTTCCGCAGGTGGGACAGGTAGTTTCATACATATCCTCCTCATCGTCCTCGTCGTCGGAATCGCTGTATTCCTTATAGGAATCAAGATAATCGTTATCCCAATCATCATCGTCATCGCCGATCTCTCCGCTCATTTCGTCAAGCTCATCGCCCAGAGCGTTGACCGTCTCGGAGATCTCATCGATCTGATCCTGCTTATCCTCAAGCTCAAACGCAATATCGCGCAAGATCTCAGCCATAAGGTTTACGATCTTGTCATTTTTGTCCATACCGTCAAGAAGACCTTTAAGATACGCTGTTTTTTCGATCAGAGTCATAAAACATACCTCCTGCCCCAATTATTTTTTATAAAATTCAGTTAACGCGCTCCATATACTCGCCTGTGCGCGTATCGATACGGATAAGCTCACCCTCGTCTATAAAAAGGGGAACCTTTATCTCGGCGCCCGTTTCAAGAGTAGCGGGCTTTGTAGCGTTGGTAGCCGTGTCTCCCTTAAATCCGGGATCGGTCTTTGTGACAGTAAGCTCAACGAAGTTGGGAGGCTCGACCGCGAAAACCTTTCCCTTATAGGAGCATACCTTGCAGAGCATTTCTTCCTTGACAAACTTGAAGTTGTCACCGAGTTCCGCCGAAGATATCGGAGTCTGCTCATATGTTTCGGGATCCATGAAATAGTAAAGATCACCATCGTTATAGGAATACTGCATATCCTTTCTCTCAACGAACGCAGAGGGGAATTTCGCGGAAGGGTTATAGCTCTTTTCAACCACGGAGCCTGTAATAACATTTTTTACCTTTGTTCTTACGAAAGCCGCGCCTTTACCGGGCTTTACGTGCTGAAATTCAATGA
>CAZCUQ010000065.1:0-10499 GCA_964501705.1 uncultured Ruminococcus sp.
CTCCCGCACTCGGAACAATGGCTCACAGCTGGATACAGATGTTCGATTCGGAGCTTGAAGCATTCCGCGCGTACGCAAAATGTTATCCGAAGGGAACAACTCTTCTTGTCGATACGATAAATGTTCTCAAATCGGGAGTTCCTAACGCAATTACCGTATTTAAGGAAATGCGCGGGAGGGGAGAGAAGCCTGCGGGAATCAGGATCGACAGCGGAGATATTACGTATCTTTCCCGCAAGGCTCGGAAAATGCTTGATGAAGCGGGTTTTAGCGATGTGGGGATAGTAGCGTCCAATTCTCTCGACGAGCACATTATTCGGGATCTAATCAAGCAGGGCGCGTGCGTAAACGGATTCGGAGTGGGCGAGAGACTTATCACAGCTTCGTCCGAGTCGGTTTTCGGGGGAGTGTATAAGCTTTCGGCTGTTGAAAAGGACGGAAAAATACTGCCGAAAATAAAGATATCCGAAAACGTTGAAAAGATAACGAATCCCGATTTCAAGGAGGTCTGGCGTCTTTACGACAGAGAGTCGGGAAAAGCCATTGCCGATGTGATAACCTGTGCGGGCGAGATAATCGATGATGCGAAGCCCTATGAAATTTTCGACCCCGATTTCACCTATAAAAGGAAAACCGTCACGGATTTCAGCGCGGTCAAACTGAAAAAGAGGATATTCAAAGAGGGAGAATGCGTTTATGAAAGTCCGAGCGCTTCGGAAATACGGGATTTCCGCAAAACGCAGACAGATACTCTATGGGACGAGGTAAAGCGCTTTGAGAATCCTCACAGATATTATGTCGATCTCTCCGAAAAGCTCTGGAATCTCAAGCAGGAAATGCTCAGGCAGAATTTAAAGTAAAAAGGGAAAACTCAGTATGGATGAATACGATATAGCAATAATCGGGGGAGGTCCTGCGGGAGCAACTCTTGCAAGACTTCTTGACAAAAGCGTTCGGGTAGTTATCATAGACAAAAAGACCGATTCTCCCGAAAGCTTCAGAAAGCCGTGCGGAGGACTTCTTTCGCCCGACGCGCAGAAAGCGTTTGCGGAATTCGATCTGACTCTTCCGAAAAGTATTCTTGTTTCGCCGCAGATATTTTCCGTTCGGACGATTGACCTTAAAACGCGCTGTGAGAGACATTATCAGCGGTTTTACATGAATCTTGACCGTCATAAATTCGATTTGTGGATTCAAAGTCTTATCCCGGGGCATGTTAGTCAGATATGCGGGAGGATAAAGAATATCTCGCGGGAAAAAGGCAGATACATTCTGTCTGCAGTCGGAAATGACGGCGGCGAAAAGACGATTGCCGCCGAGAAAATAGTCGGTGCGGACGGAGCGGGGTCTGTTGTAAGAAAATATCTCTATCCCGACAAAAGGATACGTACATATACGGCGATTCAGCAGTGGTTCGAGGAAGAAAATCCGAATCCGTTCTACAGCTGTATTTTCGATCCGGAGACAAGCGACTGCTGTTCATGGACGATATCTAAGGACAACAGTTTCATTTTCGGGGGAGCTTTCGCTCCGAAGAAGTGCCGCGAAAACTTTGAAAAGCAGAAAAAACGCCTTTCGGAATACGGATTTAAATTCGGAAAGCTCCAAAAGACGGAAGCGTGTACGGTGCTTCGTCCGAGATCGCCGTTTGATATCTGTACGGGAAAGGACAATGCCTTTCTTGTCGGGGAGGCGGCGGGGCTTATCAGTCCCAGCTCGCTTGAGGGGATAAGCTTTGCGGTGAACAGCGCAAGGATATTGTCCGAAGTCCTGAACGGCAAAGAAAAGGCTTTGGAAAGAAAATACTCCGTAAGGCTGATTCCCATGAGGATAAAAATCGCCGTAAAGGTAATGAAATGTCCGTTTATGTATTTTCCTCCGCTCAGGAAGATAGTGATGAAAAGCAGGGTGGCAAGCATTAATGTAATAAAACGAAATTAAAATGAAAACGGAGCCGATGATATAAACGGCTCCGTTTTTTCAGCTTTTTGTCCAGTAAAAGGTAAAGCGTGAAAATTCTTCAAATCCGATTTTTTTGAAAAAATCACTGTCCGAGAGAACGAATGCTTCCTTTGCGCCGAGCCTGTAGCAGCGGCTGAGATTCTCCTTCAGCAGAGAGGAAGCTATTCCCTTTTCTCTGTATTCGGGCACAGTGCATACGGGACCTGCAAAGGAAAGTTCCGAATCTTCGCGGTACCAGCACTGACAGAACGATATAAATTCATCTTTATCGTCAACTGCGGCAAGTCTTAAAAACTGCATTGCATGAGGTCTTTTGGGTTCGGGAGCGGATGCGAGAGACTGTTCAAATTCTTTCAAATTGTCTCCTTTATCGAAGCCTTTCCAAAGTACAAGCTGATAATTATAGAAATCTCTCGGAAGTTTGATTTCCTCAATTCGTATACCGTCGGGCATTTCGGAATATTTCAGAGGATTATGAAGATCTAATCTCATAACGGTTTCATGTTCATTTGTTTTATAAAAACGCTTTTCAAGGAGAAGCTTTTTCATATATACGTCATCATCGCCGGCAGCAATATAGATTCCGTCGTCGTCCTGCAGATTTTTTACGGCATAATCGATAATATCGGGGAGAAATTCCCTGGCGCTTAAAAGAGTTCCCGCAAAAGCTTCTCCGAGGTAATGGTCGTAAAGCGCCGCGCCAACGACCTTCTCCCCGTCAAGCAGGAGACAGTTCAGAGAAATATTCGATCTGTCGTAAGACTGATGAAAATACATCCATTCCCATCTCTGCCAGTTATAATTGATGTGTGTTTTATCTTCATTGTTAAGTTCGTTGAAAAAATCGCATACAGCGTTAAAATCAGCATTTTCAAAGCGTTTGAATTTAGCCTGCACGGGTATTCCTCCCTCATAATTTTACACTTTGAATCGGCGTGTAAATATCCAAATTATCAGTAATGATTATAGCATATTTTAATCGGAATGTCAATAGAAAATCAAGTGATTTTACATATAATTCACGTCGGGTAAGGAGTATCGATTCCCGCTTTGATTCCCTCGTTTGCGTGATAAAATCTGCTTCGGTATTCCTTGGGTGTAAGACCCGTTTCCTTTTTAAAGTTTTCGATAAAATGGCTGTGTGAGGAAAAAGCGAGGAAATTTGCGATATCGGCAGCCTCATAGTCCGAATAAATGAGCATACGGCAGGCAGTCTCAACGCGTTTTTTGTTAATGTATCTGTTTACAGTAATACCCGTTTCTTTATGAAAAAGAGCTGAAAGATAGGACACGGACAGATTCAAAAAATCTGCTATGTTTTTTACGAGAATCTTTTCGTTCAGGTGTCTGTAAATATATTCAAAGCAGTCGGTTACAGGCTTCGAGTAAGAATCGGATCTGTGTATTTTTCCCATTCTTTCCGTGAAATCCATAGCAGCGGCTTTGTGTATCTCGTTTATCTCTTCAACGGAATTTGCCTTGTCCGCCTTACGGATATATGTATCGCTCAGGGTATAAGCGGCTTCTCTTTCCATGCCGCCCTCCACGCAGAATCTTGTGATAAGCGCGACCATGACAACGAAATGGTATTTTAAATTGCGGAGCTTATCATCGGACAGGATGCCGAAGCCCTCTCCTCCCATAGGAGTAAGAAGTTTTTTAACGTTTTCCATGTCACCTCTTTTAACGCAGTCGTAGAAATTCATTTCTTTTTCCACGCTTCGGTGAGACAGCTCGTTTTCCCGCATATAGAATTCGGCATATGTAAAATCCCTGTTGGCTTCTGACATAAAACCCACTCCTTTTTTTTTAAATTATAGCATAAATTTCTGATAAAAACAATAATATTTTTGTATTTTTATTGTTTTTTTCGGGGTATAATCAAAGTATAATAAAACGGACAGCACATACTGCGTGCGGAAAGGAAGTAATGATCATGAGAGAATTCACAGGCTACAAAAAAGGCGTTGACCTTGGAGGCTGGCTTTCACAGTGCGGCGAGGGAAATTATACAAAGGAACGCTTCGATACGTTCATCACCGAAAAAGACATTGAAAGGATCGCTTCATGGGGAGCGGATCACGTTCGGCTTCCGATCGATTACAATGTTATCCGAAACGAGGACGGTTCATTCAAAGAAAACGGATTTAAGTACATTGATATGTGCATAGAATGGTGCAGGAAGAATGATCTTAAAATCGTACTCGATCTTCACAAGACGGCGGGATATGTCTTTGATGATAAGGAATACTGTCAGTTTTTCCGCGAAAAGTCGCTTCAGGATTATTTCGTCTCACTCTGGGAGGAAATTATCCGCAGATACGGGAAATACTCCGATTTTATCGCTTTCGAGCTTTTAAACGAGATAACCGATCCGAATACTGCGGAGATATGGAACGACATCGCCGAAAGAACAACAGCCGCGATAAGAAAGCTTAACAAGAACGCGAAGATAATCATCGGAGGAATATTCAACAGCAGCATTTACGGACTTACGCTTTTAAGAAAACCCGCAGACGAAAATATCATATTTACATTTCACTGTTACAGTCCGATCATTTTCACTCATCAGTCGGCGTATTGGGTGGAGAATATGCCGCTTGACTATAAAATATCCTACCCGGAAAAGATATCAAAATACCGTGATGAATCGGAAAAATATTTCGGTGATTCCTTTAAATCGGAATTCGCGTTTGATGATGGACAGAACATCGACACCCGTTTCTTCGAAAGGCTTTTTGAAAGCGCCGTAAAAGTAAGCGAAAAGTATGATGTTCCTCTTTACTGCGGAGAATACGGAGTTATAGACCGCGCGGACGCGGAGGACGCCGCGAACTGGTTCAGGGACATCAACGCCGCGTTTGAAAAGTATAACATTTCAAGAGCGGTCTGGAACTATAAAGAGATGGATTTCGGTCTTACGGACGAGCACCTTGCTCCCATGTTTGACGAGATTATTAAGATTTTATAAAAATCATTCGTAAAGAAAATTATCGGAAACGAGTACTCCCGACAGCCGCCGGGAGTACTCGTTTTTATTATGGATAAGCGGGGGGTCATTTTTGTAACCCCCAAAAAAACGAACAATAAACGAAATGTGACATGAGTTTAAGAATATATCGGCAGCGGAAAAAATATAATGGTAAAAAACGAAAGGACAAACATATGAAAAAACAGGGATTTATCATAGGATCGGTGATTCTGGCTCTTTCGGCGGCATTGTCGAAGATACTGGGAGCCGTTTTCAGAATTCCGCTGTCGTCCCTTCTCGGAGGAACGGGAACGGGATATTTTTCCTCGGCATACGGGATTTTTCTTCCGATATATGCGGTTACGGCGGCGGGACTTCCAGCGGCGGCGGCAAGAATAACGGCGAGGAATATCTCTTCGGGCGGGGGAAATCTTGAAAAAATAAAGAAGACCGCACTTTGTGTGTTTACCCTTGTCGGAATAGCGGGAACGGCTGTTATTCTTCTGGGAGCGGGTTTTTTCTGCAATAATATAATTCACAGTCCCATGTCGCTCCCGTCTGTGATAATGATCGCGCCTTCGGTGCTTTTCGGCTGTCCCTGCGCGGTTCTGAGGGGATACTGCGAGGGACAGAGAAATATGGTACCCACCGCTCTCTCGCAGCTCGCGGAGGCGGCTGTAAAGCTTGCGGCGGGACTTTTCGGCGCCTGTTATGTCATGTACCTCTTTAATAATGATCGAGAGCTTCTTGAAAAAATAACAAATATCACTGACATCACTAAGGAAACCGCGCTCTGTTTGTCCTCTGCGGCAGCGGCGGCAGGAGTTTCCCTGTCCGTTATGGCGGGGCTTCTCTTCATGCTTTTGTATGATTTTATCTGCGGAGAAAAAGTGGGGACCGACGGCACGGAGCTTACGGGAAAGGTTCTTTCCGAAAGGGAAATAGTAAGAGAGCTTATGTCTGTGGCGATTCCCGCGTCGCTTTGCTCTCTTGTAACGAGCGTGACTACCGTGATCGATCTTGTTACGGTGATGAATTCGCTCAGATATGCCGTTTCGGAAGATATCTCCGCTTTTTATCACTACGGAATAAGCGCGGAGGAAATACCGAATTATATGTACGGCTGCTTTTCGGGACTTGCGGTTACGGTATTCAATCTTTTTCCATCCGTCACCAATATGTTCGGACGAGGTATTCTTCCCGCCGCGTCGGAAGCTTACGAGAAAAAAGACAGAAAAGCTTTTGCCGAAAATGTGGGCGAAGTATTCACAGCCGTTTCGTTTATATGTATACCCTGCGCCTTCGGAACGGGAGTGCTTTCACGGGAGATACTTCTTCTTCTGTTCGGCGGCAGCGCAAAGGAAGCTGTTATTGCGGCGCCGTCCCTTGCCGCGCTTTCTCCCGCGATAGTTCTTCTTTCCGTTTCATCGGCGATCTTTCCCGTCTTTCAGAGCTGCGACAGACAGGATATCCCCGTGAAGCTCATGGCTGCGGGAGCTGCGGTAAAGGCTGCGGGAAATCTTCTGCTTGTGAGGATGCCCTCGCTTAATATTACGGGAGCGGCGCTCTCGACCGATATCAGCTATCTTGCGATAGCGGCGGGGACATTTTATTATCTGAAAAAGATCACAGATACCGATTATAAAGCTTTCTTCTCGGTTTTTCTAAAGCTGACGGCCGCGGGAGCCGGTTGTGCGGCGGCGGCAAAAATCACCGTGACTGCGCTTCAAGGTCACTTTGAAAACAACATATCGGTACTTATTTCCATCCTTGCGGGAGGCATTTTCTACATAATTATCACATATTTCGAGGGAATATTTAGCAAAAGTACATTAAAAATGCTGATTTGCAAAAAAAATAAAAAAAACACTTGAAATTTCCGTAAATATGGGTTATTATATTATGTAGGATTTGCACGCACGCCGTAAATCGCCGTCAGGTGTTCGTAAAGGAAGGTTCGGTTTGGATTTTAAATTTAAGGAAAGCTACGATATTAACGATCTCTGTGAAATAATGAGGATATTAAGGAGCGAGAACGGCTGTCCGTGGGATAAGGTTCAGACTCATGAAACTATCCGAAAGGATTTTATCGAGGAGGTTTACGAAGCGGTCGAGGCTATCGACTTGAAAAACCCCGAAATGCTTAGGGAAGAACTCGGAGATGTTCTTTTGCAGGTCGTTTTCCATTCACAGCTTGAGGAAGAAGAAAAACGCTTCACTTTCGGCGATGTGGTCAGCGACATATGCCGCAAGCTGATAATTCGCCACCCTCATGTTTTCGGGGACGTCAAGGTTTCGACAACCGAAGAGGTACTGTCGAACTGGAGCGATATCAAGCAGAAAACAAAGGGACAGGAAAACGCTTACGAGACGCTCGAATCGGTTGCGAAAACTCTTCCCGCGCTTATGAGAGCACAGAAAATAGGCGGAAGAGCTAAAAAAGCGGGAATGGATTTTTCCTCTCCCGAGGAGGCGATCGCGAGACTCGAAGAGGAAATTTCGGAGCTTAAAGCCGCGATGGCAGACAAAAATAAGAGAAACATCAAAGAAGAACTCGGAGATGTTCTTTTTTCGGCGGTCAATGTGTCGAGACTCCTTGACGAGGACGCCGAAGAATGTCTTACGTGCGCTTCTGACAAATTTACGGAGAGATTTCGCTCCTGTGAAGAATTGATTCGTTGTGAGGGGAAAAATATGAAATCCCTTACTATAAATGAGCTTGAAGCCTATTGGCAGAGAGTTAAAAATAATCCGATCTTGTTTAAATAATTTTAACGGAGGTAAAAAACTATGACAAAGGCAGAACTTATCAGCGCGGTCGCGGAGAAAGGCGAATTCACAAAGAAAGATGCGGAAAAGGCTATCAAAGCGTTTACCGATGTGATCACGGAAGCGCTCTCCAGAGACGAAAAGGTGCAGCTCGTAGGCTTTGGTACGTTTGAAGTGCGCGAAAGAGCCGCAAAGGAAACCATCAACCCCAGAACCAAGGAAAAACAGCTTCAGCCCGCTCACAAGGTTCCCGCTTTCAAGGCGGGAAAGGGACTTAAAGAAGTTGTCAATCCCGCAAAGACAGCAGGCAAGAGTGCTAAGAAAAAGAAATAATTCTTTGGGACATGGGGCAGACAGTGCGATATTATTTCGCCGCTGCCCCTTTTTATTAGCGATTGACAATCGGTATTTTTATTGTGAAAGGAGAACCGATATGCGCCTGGATAAATATCTTAAGGTTACAAGGCTTATTAAAAGAAGAACCGTGGCAAACGAAGCGTGCGACGCTGGAAAAGTCTTCGTGAACGGAAAATCCGCCAGAGCGTCTCTTGAAGTTAAGGTCGGGGATATCATCGAGATCTCCATAGGATCAAGGCCCGTTAAGGTCAGGGTCCTGAATGTTACGGAATACGTGACAAAAGACAGCGCCGCGGATAACTATGAAGTTTTGCAGTGATATTTCAGCCGCTTTCATACGGCTGCTTTTATTTCATCGGACTGTTCATGCTTTTTGCGGAATAATGGTGTATAACAGACCTCCTCGGAAACCGGCGCGCGGCTGCTGACAAAATCCTTTGCCATAAGCCGCGCTTCGGTTTCCGAGGAGGTCTGATGAAAAATGACATAATAATTTATCTGAAAGGAAGATCTCAGTGCCCGGATTCTGTCTCGTCCTTATTGATGAACCCGGTGATAGGGAAAAATTTACTGAAATATACAATACATACAGCACTTTAATGTTTAAAGTCGCAATGTCTGTGCTTCACAATGAAGCTCTTGCAAAAGAAACTGTTCAGGATTGTTTCCTGAAAATAGCAGTAAATATAGCCGATTTCCCCGAACCTGAAACCAAAAAGGCAAAATCGTTTGTTGTGATCATGGCAAGAAACAAAGCTTTGGACAATCTTAAATCGGAACATACTGACACAGTCGAACCCATATACCGTGATGAAGTCGTTTCAAATGATGTTTTAAGCGAGATCTCTTCCGATATTGGTTACAAGCGGCTTGTACAGGAAATATTGAATCTCCATCACAGATACAGAGATACGCTTATATTAAAGCTTTTATACGGATACGGTACAGGGGAAATAAGCGATCTGCTCGATGTTTCGGAAAATACGGTAAAATCACGTGTTTACCGTGGCCGTAAGATTTTGAAGGAACGTCTGGAGGAATTTTACAATGAAAAATGAAACAAGGGAAAAGATTTTTGATCTGATTTTGGCGGACGCTCTTGCGGAAAGCCTGGATATTGAACTTCGGGAGCTTTCGGACAGCCGCGAATATGATAATTACAAATTTCCCGCTGATTTTGAAAGAAACATAAGAAAAATAAGAAATTCCATAGGGAAAAAATACAATATAAAAAAATGCGCGGATATCTTCATCAGGCTTCTCATAACCGCCGCCGCAATAATGGGAATAATTTTCGGAGGACTTCTGACCCGGCCATCCGTGTATGCGGCTGTGGAAAATGCTGTGCGGACTATCTTTGACAAATATGACAAATATGATTATTTCAGCGATGAATTAACAGTCGATAATTTCAATGACAATATCAGGCTCGGATATGTACCCGACGGTTACTTTTTATCGAGCGGAAATTACTCTCGCATATCAGTATCGTTAACTTATGTGAACGAAAACGAAAACAAAATAATGCTTGATTACGGTATAGCCGATGGAACAAGCAGAATTTATGATAACGAACATAGTTCATTCAGCAGTTTTAAGGAAAACGGTAATGAATACTATTATTACGAGAGCAATGATAATGATTATTATAATACGCTTGTGTGGTGGAAAGATGGATATGATTTTAGTTTACTTGCACAATTTTCCAAGGATGAACTTGTTAAAATCGCTGAAAATATAAAATAAGACTGTTTTTTTGCAGTCGTTTTCATTTCTGAATCGTCTTATATATAGGGGCAGAATAAGATGGAGGAATAATATGAAAAAAGCGGTAAAATATTTTGTGTCAATTTTTTTGACATTCGCGGTAATGATATGCGCGGCGGCGCCCGTTTCCGCAGTACAGCCGAGGTTTTCCTACACAAATTCGGTTACGGTACGGCTCGTATTCAGCGGCACAACAGCTTACTGTACAGCCTCGGTAAGGGGATATGACAGTGTTACAAGCATTACAGACGGACATCTTGTATTGGAGGACAGCAAAGGAACGGTTGTCGGTGAATGGAAGAATTTGTCGTCAAGCAGCCAAAACCTTGATGTCTCAAAAACCGTTTCGGATCTGAACGAAGGCGAAACATATACTCTGACTTTTTCGGCTAAAGTTATTGCAAATAACGGATCGGAAACAGTAAGCAATTATGTTTCAAAAACCTGCAAATAAACAACAGACAATAAACAACAATAAAAAATAAAAATATATTCTGCCCCTTTAATAAAAAAGTTAAATTTTACGCCTTTTAAATAACGGCAGAAAGAAATGTTATTATCCGACTTCCTCGGAAACCGGCGGATGCCTGCTGACAAAGGCAAAATATTACATTTTTTTAACAAAACTGTTACTGCTCAAAAAAATTGATTATTTTTTGCAGTTTTACTTGAA
>CAZCUQ010000066.1:0-10434 GCA_964501705.1 uncultured Ruminococcus sp.
ACAATGATGCCGAAGATACGAAGCGCCAATTTCGGCGAAATGACTCTTATTCGTCCGATGTATTTTATCCGTGAGGAAACCATTAAACACTGGCGCGACTATAACTGTCTTCATTTTTTGCAGTGCGCGTGCAGATTTACCGAAAACATCGCGGAAAATACTTTTAATGAGAAAACGACTTCAAAACGTCAGGAAATAAAAAATCTGATAAAAGAGCTTAAAAAAACAAATCCGCAGGTGGAAAAAAATATCTACCGAAGCTCGGAAAATGTTAATCTCCGAACCGTTCTGTCCTATAAAGACGAAAACGGAGAACGTCATCATTTTCTCGATAATTTTTAAACGGCAAAAAATCGGAACTCCCGTAACGGAAGTCCCGATTTTTTTTGCTTCATTTTTTCTTTTTATCCGTAAGATCGAAGCTGTGTTTAATAAGTCTTTTTATTTCGTCATCGGGAACGTCCGAGCCTAAGATCACTGTTATCCAAAGTCTTTTATTCATGTGATACGCGGGGATTATCCCCTCGTATTCACGCTTTAAAAGATCTGACATATCAGGGTCGCATTTCAGATTCAGATAATGCTTGTCTTCATGGAGCATAATAAGCCCGAACCATTTTCCCGTATCGGAGTGTCTCATGACCGTTGATTCAAAATCACCGTCAAACGGGCAGTCTGTCACAGTACCTTGCAGACTTTCGGCAAACTCGATGACTTCCTGTTTATTCATCCGATTTAAGCTTCTTTTCAAGCTCTTCCTTGATAGCCTTCGGAGTTGCGATGCCTTTAAGAGCCTTTGTACACTGACCCATAAGAAATCCGAAAACCTTTACGTCTCCGCTCCTGTACTGTGCCACAGCCTTTTCGTTCGCGGCAAGAACCCTGTCTATTTCCTCAATAAGCCTGCCCGAATCGTTTGATATGAGCATACCCTCCGTCTTTGCGATCTCTTCGGGATCTCCGCCCTTGTCGGACATTATTCTGAAAACAGCCTTGGCGTCGTTTTTGGATATCTTATCGGTATCGGACAGCAGAACGAGCTTTCCGATATCCTCGGCGGTAAACGGAAGAGAATCAAGTGAAATCTCGCCGAGATTTATTCTTCTCATGACTTCTCCGAGAATAAAGTTTGAAACGGACTTGGGATTATTATATACTTTAAGCGCGTTCTCAAAGAGATCGGATATCTTCTTGGTGTTTACGATTATTTTTGCATCGATCTCGGAAAGACCGAATTTTTCAGTGTATTTTTTCAGTCTGTCATACGGCATTTCGGGGAGACTTTCCTTGATCCCCGCAAGATCCTCATCGGTGAAATTCACCTGTAATATATCGGGGTCGGGGAAGTATTTATAGTCGTGAGCGTCTTCTTTTGTACGCATTGTTTTTGTTTCGCCCTTATTGTCATCGTATCTTCTTGTTTCCTGAACGACCTTTCCTCCCTTGTCGAGTATTCTCGACTGGCGCTTTATTTCATATTCGATAGTTCTGTAAATGGATTTCAGAGAGTTGAGATTCTTTATTTCGGCTCTTGTTCCGAATTCCTTATCGTCAGGCTTCATGATAGAAACGTTGACATCGCAGCGGATAGAACCCTGTTCCATTTTACAGTCGGAAACTCCCGCATACTGCAGCAGCAGAGCGATCTTTTCAACGAGAGTGCGCGCTTCCTCGGCGGAGCTGAGATCGGGTTCGGTTACGATCTCGATAAGAGGAATACCGCAGCGGTTATAATCGGCGAGAGAAATTCCGTTCAGATCATCATGAACGAGCTTTCCCGCGTCCTCCTCCAGATGAATCCTGTTTATTCTTATTTCCTTATGCTTTTTAACGCCGTCCTCTTCATAGTCTATGGGAACCAGTCCGTTTATACACAAAGGGAGATTTAACTGCGATATCTGATATGCTTTCGGCAGATCGGGGTAAAAGTAGTTTTTTCTGTCGAAAACGGAAAATTTATTTATACTGCATCCGAGAGCATATCCCGCCTTGACCGCATATTCAACGGCAGTCTGATTGATTATGGGAAGTGTTCCGGGCAGCCCTGTGCAGACAGGGCAGCAGCGGCTGTTTCTCTCTCCGCCGAATTCAGCCGAGCAGGTGCAGAAAACCTTTGATTTCGTTAAAAGCTCGGAGTGTATTTCAAGTCCGATAACAGGAATATAATTTGACATGGCTTATTCTCCTTTCCCTTATATTGCAGCCTTTTTATACTCAAACTGCTTTTCAAAAGCGTCGGCGGCGGCGATAATGCCCGCTTCGTCCCACATTTTTCCCACTATCGACATTCCTATGGGAAGTCCCTTTGAATCATAGCCGCAGGTCGCGGAGATCGCGGGAAGAGACGCTATATTTACCGTAACGGTGCATATATCCGCTTGATACATTTTCGCGGGGTCGGAGATATTTTCATCCGTCTTGTAAGCGGTGGTCGGAGCGGTGGGTGTAAGAATAAGATCGCAGGATTCAAAGATCTTTGCGTATTCCTCGCGTATTTTCTGCTTGAGAGCCATTGCTTTTCCGTAATATGCGTCATAGTAGCCCGAACAGAGAGCATAGTTTCCGAGAAGAATTCTTCTCTTGACCTCATCGCCGAAGCCCTCGCTTCTCGAATTGATTATGAGGTCGTTAAACGTTTCTCCGACTTCGCTTCTGTGACCGTATTTTATTCCATCGAATCTTGAAAGGTTAGACGACGCTTCGGCGGAGGAGATCAGATAATACGCCGCAACCGCAAATTTAAGAGACGGCATGGAACACTGCAGAATCTCCGCCCCCATTGCCCGATAACATTCCGAAGCCTTGTAAACGGCGTTTCTTACTTCCTCATCGATTCCCTCGGCGAAGAATTCCACCGGAAGAGCTATCTTAACGCCTTTCATATCCATGCCGATCTTCGAGGTATAATCCATGGTATCCCGCTTTGAGGAGGTTCCGTCGTGCATATCATAGCCCGCGATCGCGTTCAGGATAAGCGCACAGTCTTTCGCCGATCCCGCAATAGGCCCTATCTGGTCGAGAGAGCTTGCAAACGCTATAAGACCGTATCTTGAAACTCTCCCGTAGGTAGGTTTCAAGCCCGTAACTCCGCAAAATGAAGATGGCTGTCTTATCGAGCCGCCCGTATCGGAGCCTATCGCAGCCGCGCAGAGAGAAGCGCTTACAGCCGCAGCGGAACCGCCCGACGAGCCTCCCGGAACGCGTGAAAGATCATAGGGATTTTTGGTCTTTTTAAAAGCGGAAGTCTGAGTGGAGCCGCCCATGGCGAATTCGTCCATGGAAACCTTTCCGAGGCAGACGATATTCTGTTTCTCAAGCTTATCCATGACCGTTGCGTTATACGGCGGAATGAAATTCTCAAGAATTTTTGACGCGGCGGTCGTGAGGATTCCCTCGGTGCAGATATTATCCTTTATCGCAAGAGGGATGCCGCACAAAGGAGAAGCGTCTCCCGCGTCGATTTTCTTCTGAGCCTTTTCCGCGTCCGCGCGCGCCCTGTCGGAAGTGACCGTAATATAGCTTTCCACGTTTTTATCGACGTTTTCTATTCTTTTTAGGTATTCGTCCGCGAGTTCCATTGCGGAGATCTCCCTGTTATCGAGCATATTTCTCAAATCCGTAATTTTCAGCGAAGTAAGATCCATTTTCTTTTCTCCTTATTATTATTCAACGACCTTGGGAACAACAAAGCTTGATTCGCTGTTTACCGCGTTCTGAAGTATTTTTTCGGTGGGAAGAGACGGAAAAGCCTCATCTTTTCTGAGATCCTTAAGATAAACGTTATGATTATCCTTTAAAGGGTCGTAAGTGATATCCGCCTCTTTAACGGTATCCATAATTTCGATAATGCCTGTCATATCGGCAGCCATTTTCTCGAAGCCTTCTTCGGTGAAGTTTAATTTTGCGAGCTTTGAGAGATATTTTACCATATCGAGATCCATATAAATCCTCCATTTCGGAATATTTTTTCAACACATGATATTATTATACCATAATTTGTCCGTATTTGCAAGAGGGTTTGTAAATTTTTCAAGGAAATCGATTTTCTTATTACTTTTTACTTATGTTTGTCTTACTGCTTTATAAGCTTGAAAATTACCGTTCCCTTGGCGATAAGAGGCGACGCAAAATGAAAAAATACCGTTGACTTTTCCGGAGCTTTTATTTCGGCAAAGACTTCACAGGTCAAAGGATCCAGAATTTCAGCCAGTACCTGCCCCTTTTGCACTGCGGAACCGATTTCGGTTTTTATTTTAAATATCCCGCCGCACGGCGAATGTATCTGCAGCATATCCGATTCACTGATAACTGATGTCACATATCCCGGATGAATGGTATGATCTATTATCCCGCGATTTTTCATAAAGCGCAGGATAGCATTGACCGCACTGTCGGCGGAATCCTCCCTCATATTGTCCGTCGAGTGAGTGAAAAGAGAATACGCTTTTGTATTCCAAAGCTGCCAGTTGTAGTTCAGAGTTGTTGTGTCATAGGGTCTTGGCTCACGTTTTAAGGCGTAAGGAAGTCCGAAATCCACAAGTCCTTCGCCCGTTGTGAATTTCGTAGTCATCTGCTTAACGTGAGTCAGAAAACATCCCGGCTGATAAAAGCTCGCAAGCTGGATCCCGTATTCAAAGCCCTGTATTTCCGAAAAAATTCCGTCTGCAATGCGCTGGGTGGTTTCACCGAGATCATATCCCGGAAACATTCTGTTGATATCCGTATTGTCCATTGCCCAGAACCGCTTGCCGATGTTCATGGAATGGTAATTCGCGCAGGGAATGATCATAATACCCGTATCTTTGGCAATCTGTCCGCCGGACTCAAGCTTTTTCATTTCCCGTACAAGCCTTGCGCAGACGTACATCTGCTGGATCTCATTTCCGCGCATCGCACCCATAATGCATATTGTTTTTTGACTGATTTCTCCGAACCGGAAAGCCTTTATTTCAAGCGGTTCTCTGTAGACCGATTCAAGGGTGAAAATTGTTTTCTCAATCATTTTACTTTTCCTCCCGACGCAGAATTCTCGCAATCAGCGAACCGCCGTAAACTACGGGATATTCACGCAGAGTAAACAGAAGTCCCGAACATGGAGCGGCCGCGTTTTCCTTGACTGCGCCTGTCAGAGGATCAACGATCCTGCCGATAATATCTCCCTCTGACAGAATGGTTCCAAACTCCGCGTCAGGGATAAAAATGCCTGCCGCGGGAGAATTTACAAATCCCACCGCGCCGTCAAGAGAAACGACAGGCTCGCGGATTTCGGGAGCTTCAACATCTGTCAGCATTTCAAGACTTACAAGAAGATTAATGATCCCGTCTGTAAGCTGAGCGCAGTATTCTTTAGTAATTCTCATGCCGACGCCCATTTCCACGACAAGAGTTTTTGTTCCCGCCGAATTAAGAGAGTGTGCAAGCGTGGATTCCAGAACCGTCGCCGACGCGTGGACCCATACGAAATCCACATTCAGCATTTTTGCGTATGGCAGAAGCGTTTCCGATGTCGGTACGCTCATGCGTATCTGAGGAATTTCACGCAGAAAAATGTTGCTTGCGTGAATGTCTATGCATATATCGGCGTCTTTTATATCATCCAGGATTTCATGCGCTATCATTTCGGGCATCGTACCCGATTCGATACCGGGAAAAGTTCTGTTCATATCGAGGTCATAGCCGGGGATGCCGCGCATGATACTGTCAATTCCAAGAGGATTTAACGCGGGATAGATATCGACGATCCCATTAAGGCGGGAAATATTTTTATTCAGATATTCACCCAGCGCGTAGCAGATATACTGTCCTTCAAGTTCATCTCCGTGAGTACCCGTAACAACGCAGATACGTTTTTTTGATGTTCCGTTCGCAATGCTGTTTTTTTGTATTTTCAGATTTTCGCTAACCGCAAGCTCCGCTTGCGATACAGTCTTTACCATTTTGTCCGCCTCCCGATTCAATAAACAGCCGTCAGATTGGACGTAATAAGCTGCAGCTGCTTTGTATATGCTCCGAACATCACGCCTCTGTCAATGGAGCAGTCGCCGAAATCACGTCCCTGAGACAAAACAAGATAATCCTCGTTTACGGGACAGTTATTTGCGGGGTCGAATCCGAGCCATTTTTCGCCGTCCCAAAATTCCGCCCAGCTGTGAGTTTCACCGTCGCAGGCGGCAAGTCCCGCAATATAGCGGCACGGTATCCTGTCCATTCTCAGCAGAGAAAGCATAATATGCGAAAAATCCTGACATACGCCCTTTTTAAGTTCAAACGCCGAAGCAGCCGTTGTTTTTGTATCGGTAACTCCCTTTTCGTATCTGATAAGATCGGAAAGGACATCCGAGAAATAAGCGGCTCTTTCACGCGGATCTTCCGCACTGCATTTTACGGAGATCTCATCGTAAAAATCACGAAGATTTTTATCGGGCTTTGTATATTCCGATTGATACAGATAAAACGGAGCAAAGTCCGTTTTGGGTTTGGACAGGTTAGTTTCGGCGCGGCCGTTTATTTCAAAATCAAGAAATCTGTGCTCCTTGCCGATATATCCTGCCGTGACCGTATTTCCGAACGAGTCAACGGTATTTTTTGTCGGCACAAACGGAGAAATGCTTATCCCGCAGCTCATGATATGCTGTGCGGGGCTTTCTATCGGCATACACCGCAGAGCAAATGAATGATCGTGAACATAGTTATCAAAGGTGAGCTTCGTAGAAAAAGAAAAATCCAGCGTTTTCATTTGTTTCATTCCTTTCTCTCAGTTTTTATCAAAAAGCCTTCCCAAAATAAAGAGCGCTTCGTTTTCTCTTCCCGCGCAGCAGCCGTCCGAGCGGATGATATCGTAAAGCGACTCAAGCTTTTTCGGGTCGTACCGATACGGAGTACCCTGCGGAATACGTTCGAGAAATCCGCAAAGACGTTCAAACTCGCTGCGTATTTTTTCGCTGCGGTATTTCAGTCTTATGTAGAGCTCCACACGTTCAACGGACTTTGCGCAAAGGAAAATATCACGTATTTCCTCGCTGTAAACGCGGTCAATAAAGCAGCCGTAGAAGCCGTAAAGAATGTCCTCCAGCGGCATCATGGCGACAACGAGTCCCTGCGGAGTATTTTCGGCGGCTCTCAGCTTATCCTTTGCAAGCTGAAGATACGCAAGCGAATCGGTGGAGATCTCCTCTCTCAGTACTATTCCGTTATCATAAGCGCGTTCCAGACTGTATGCCGCCGAGCAGCTGTTGCTTTTATCGAAAATAAAGCTGCGGAAGAATGTTTTGTAATCGCCGTAAGTATCGCTCATACCGAAGCATTCAAGGTATTTCTTGTAGTGTTCGGGGTCGCGGTCTATGACCTTATCATACAGCCTTTCAAGTGATTTCAGAGTTGTAAGTGCTCTCTCCGTGTAGCGTCCGAGCCAGTAGATCCGACTGCTGTGTTCCGTTGAAATATTGCTTTTACGCTCTTCGGACAAAAGCGGTTTTCTTTCTGTTATGACAGTATCCATGTGTCCTTAAAGCCTCCTCCCTGCGATGAATTTACTACGAATGAATCGGGATCCCTTGAAAATCTCGTAAGTCCCGACGCCCATACTCTTGTGGTCTGACCTGAAAGAACAAACGCTCTTAAATCAGCTTTTCTCATGACCTGTTCGCCGTTTTCGAGAATGGGCAGATCCTTAAAATCTATGACCTCCTGCGCTATGAAGCGTCTCGGCTCGTTAATGATCGTGCGCCTGAATTCTTCCAGTTTTTCTTCGGACAGATCTTTTCCGAAAACAACGCCGTAACCGCCCGCTTCCGCGACATCCTTGACAACAAGCTTGTCGATATTGCCGAGAACGTATTCCATGTCGTCCTCGAAAAACGGCAGATATGTAGGAGCATTTTTAAGTATGGCTTTTTCACCGAGATAGTATTCTATCATCTTCGGCACAAAGTAATAAATCCCCTTATCATCCGCAACTCCGTTTCCTGGCGAATTTATGACAGCGACATTTCCGCTGCGGTAAGCCTCCGTGAGATTGGGAATGCCGATAAGCGATTCGGAATTGAATGTCAGCGGGTCGAGGTACTCGTCGGAAATTCTGCGGTACAATGTGCCTATCCTTGTCTTTCCGCCGGAATAGGTCTTTTGCCAGAGCATATTGTCCTCGACGAAAAGCTCGTCATTCTGAACGAGCGCCGCACCTGTGAGTTCGGCAAGATAGGAATGTTCAAAATAAGCCGCGTTGTAACGTCCCGGAGTAAGTATCGCATTGATCCCGCCGCGATTGACAAAGTCCATAGTGCTTTTTAATAGCTTTGCGTAATTACGGTTGTCAACGACTCCGTTTTCCGAGAATATATCGGGTGACGCAGCCCGCGTCAGCTCTCTTGCAATAAGAGGATATGACGCGCCCGATGGAATACGGAGATTGTCCTCAAGTATGTACCATTCATCATCTTTCCCCTCAACAAGGTCGATTCCCGAAATATGACTGTAGATATTTTCGGGCGGAGTAATTCCCTCGCACTGAGGCAGATACCCGCTTGAAATGTACACGAAATTTTCGGGTACAATACCGTCGCGGATAATATTTTTTTCATGGTAAATATCAAAAAGGAACTTATTCAGTGCGTCCGCTCTCTGAACAAGTCCCTTTTCAATGACTTTAAATTTTTCCGATTCAATGATCCTGGGAATCGGGTCAAACGGAAAAAAGCGCTCCTTGAACTGACCGTTTTTGTACACACCGAATTTAACTCCATATCTGCGGAGAAGCTGATTTATCTCGCCTGCATTTGTAACGGGGAGTACCTGATTAATGTCAGTTTTCATTTTGATCACACCTTTTTTTTGAAAAGTAATATTTCGGTCAGCGATCCCTGTAAAAACAGAAAAGGCGCTTCGACAAAATCGAAGCGCCTTTGCTTTTGAAATATTCTGTTAATATTATAACTCACTTATTCGGAAATGTCAATAGTTTTTTCGGATTTTTTGATAAGATAAAGCAAAAATCAGTCAATCGGCACAAAATCATGTGTGTGTGCAAATAATATATTGTGCTTATTTTTACAGCGGATGTTTTCGTTTCTTAAGATCCTGTTCAGTATCTCCGCGCGCGGGGAGACAGCAAACAGGATTTAATACGCTTTGCCCCAGTAAACCATCTTTTTGGCAGGTTTTCCGCAGCATACGCATACGTCAGATATTTGTTCCTGTTCAAAGGGAATACATCTTGAGCCTACGCCGGTTATTTCCCTGACCTTATCCTCGCAGGCTTCATCTCCGCACCACATAGCTTTAATGAATCCGTCGCCGTTTTTTTCAAGCGTTCCGATTATTTCATCTGTTGTCCTGCACGCGTATGTTCTTCTTTCGCGGTTTTCAAGCGCCGCTTTATAGAGTGCGTCATGAACCTCCGAAAGCTTGTTCTTAACTGTTTCTTCAATTCCGTCAAGCGATACGAAGCTCTTTTCGCGGTTATATCTCGTTACCGTGACGCACTGATTCTTTTCGATATCCTTTGGACCTATTTCTATGCGGAGAGGTACGCCTTTCATCTCGTATTCCGCAAATTTCCAGCCGGGAGTATTATCGCTGTCGTCCATTTTTACTCTTATTCCCGCGGCGCGGAGCTTCTCCGTAAGCTCCGCGCCTTTTTCGAGAACGCCCTCCTTATGCTGGGAAACGGGAATGATGACCGCCTGAACGGGCGCTACCGCAGGAGGAAGAACAAGTCCATCGTTATCTCCGTGAGTCATTATTACCGCTCCGATAAGACGCGTCGTTACGCCCCATGAGGTCTGATGAGGATATACTTTCTTATTTTCCTTGTCGGTGTACATTATATCAAACGCTTTCGCAAATCCGTCCCCAAAATAATGGGAGGTTCCCGCCTGCAATGCTTTTCCGTCGTGCATGAGCGCTTCTATCGCGTAGGTCGCCTCTGCTCCCGCGAATTTATCGCTGTCTGTTTTTCTGCCCTTTATTACGGGTATGGCAAGAGCGTCCTCGCAGAATTTCGCGTAGACGTTAAGCATTCTTTCCGTTTCTTCTATTGCTTCTTCCGCAGTCGCGTGGATAGTATGCCCCTCCTGCCACAGGAATTCTCTCGAACGGAGAAAAGGCCGCGTTGTCTTTTCCCAGCGAACTACCGAGACCCACTGATTATACAATTTCGGAAGATCTCTGTATGAATGGACTATATCCTTATAGTGGTCGCAGAATAAAGTCTCCGATGTCGGACGCACGCACAGTCTGTCCTCAAGCTTTTCGTTTCCGCCCATAGTGACCCACGCCACTTCGGGAGCAAATCCCTCAACATGATCTTTTTCCTTCTGAAGAAGGCTTTCGGGAATGAACATCGGCATACATACGTTTTCATGTCCCGTGTCCTTGAACATCCTGTCGAGTATTCTCTGTATATTTTCCCAGACAGCGTAGGCATAAGGTCTGATT
>CAZCUQ010000067.1:0-10096 GCA_964501705.1 uncultured Ruminococcus sp.
CCATTGAAAATAACCTCTCAAATGGCTTAGATACGCCATTTGAGAGGTTGTTTTTTTAGCGATATTCAGTTGCCGGACAACTTTTTTACAACTATTGCTGACGGCGGTCTGCGAATTGTATTTTTTGTCAAGGTGTAACATTTCAACAATATCGTAAGAAATATCCATTCCTCTGCACTCCATGAATATTTCTCCCGATTCGGAAAACTCTTCCCCTTGATTTTTTAATTTTAAGAAAAATGTGTCAGGAAATATTGACAATTTCAAACTGAAGCTGAACCCGCAGACAATATAAGTTTTAAAACGCTTCATAGTATAATCGCGGTTTCTTCGGAATATTTATTTTATAAGAAACGAAATTCGATGTCACACTGCACTAAAACTGTAATTCTCACAGAAAGGAGCTTTTCTGATGACAGAGCTTTACGACTATCTTACGGGAACAGCCGTAATAAAAGCATATACGGATAACGCAGGCGCACTTGCGGACAAACTTTCCGAAAATGTGAAATTCAGAAAACTGTCCGTGAAAAAAAGCGAGGTTATTGTCACGGTGGGAATTTTCGATGAAAAATTCACGGAAAAGCTTATCGCTTCAATGAATATCCCTTATGAAAACGTATGCAGACGCGGACTGCTGTACTTTCTCCGAAAATACGCAAAACGAACGGGATTGATCATCGGCGCGGCAGTCTCTGCCGTTATGATTTTTTTTCTTTCAAATATCGTCCTGAAAATCGAAATTTCGGGTAACGAAGCCGTAACCGAAAATGAAATAATGTCAATGCTCCGCGATTCGGGAATCGAATACGGCGCTTTTATCCCGTCCATGAATCTGAGACGCTCCGAAAAGGAGCTTCTTTCCATGTCGGACAAATTCACCGCCGCAGCGATACGCTCGTCGGGCTTTCGGATAATCGTCGAAGTTACCGAGGGCGACACCGAGATAAGTACCGAAAAGAAAAATCAGCCGTCAAATATAATCTCGCTCTACGACGCCCAGATAACAAAGGTGAACGTTCAAAGCGGTATGCTTCTGCAAACGGACGGAGATACAGTAAGACGCGGCGAGATACTCATAAGCGGAATAGTCTCCGAAAAATTCGGCGGGAGCTATAACGTCCGCGCTATGGGAGAAGTCACAGGCAGATACAAGCGCACCGCAGAATTTTCCGAAAATTACATCAGCACCTGCAAAATATTCGGAGAAGAATACAGGAACAAATATATAAGGATCTTCGGAAAATATTTTTCTCTTCCCGGAAATACCGAAAATAACGATACGGCGGAATATATCAAAAGCAGCAAATATATAAGCTTCATGGGTCTTACGCTCCCGCCGGAGATAATTGTGGTGGACGCTTTTCCGTACTCGCTGCAAAAGGTCACCGCCACAAAGGAAGAACTCACCGAAAACGTTCGCGGCAAGCTTGAGGATTTTGAAAACAACCTCCTTAAAGCCTCGGGAGAAAAAATTATCGACAGAAAAGTTAAAATAACAGAATCACAAAAAGGAATCACCCTCAAAGCGGAATATCTGCTTGAGGGGAGTATCGGCATTGAAAAGCCGTTCTTTCCGCTGAAGGTTTCCGATAAGGAAAGAACCGAGGCGGATAATATCAGGAAATAATATCATTAAAATGCTCAATGATAAATTTTTGCGCCAAAGGAGAATATACCACCGTATCGTAAATCCTCCCCGCCTGTGAGATCCTTTTTTCAAGTAATATCCCGACCGATGCGGAGCGTTTCGTTACGGTTTTTCTGTTCATTTTGTTTTCGTCCTCTTCCTCGGCGAGATATCCGTTTTTGATTAGCCATGATGTTATCGCTTCTCTTACAGGCTTGTTTTTGAGGTTAAGCCCCGTGTAATCAATGAGATGATCGACAAATCTTGTTATGGGCAGACTTTCGTCCGATGGAGAAGCGTCTTCTATCTTTTCCGCGAGGATCTCAAATGGGGATTTTTCCGTTTTCACTGCGATTTTTCTGACAGTCTCTCCATTTTCCGCAAGATGAGCCGCTATAACTTCAAGGAACATTTTGCCGTACTGCTCCATTTTCTTTGCGCCAACGCCCGAAACGCCGAGCATTTCATATTCGGTGGAGGGGAGCTTCGCGCACATATCCCTTAGCGTTGCGTCGCTGAAAACCGTATACGCGGGCAGAGCTTTTTCATTCGCAAGCTTTGAACGGAGTGCGCGGAGCTTTTCCATAAGAACGGAATCTACCGCGTATTCCTCCGACTGCTTCTTTTCCCTGTGAGCCTTGCGTGATTTTTCCTTAGGCAGATTCATCTCGATTTTTTCTCTTCCCTTTAATACGGGAACTGCCGCCTGCGTGACCGAAAGCGTAAAAAAATCGTTGTCGGCGCGCACGATATATCCGTTCTGAATAAGGAAATTTATCATATACCTCAGAATATCGTTAGTATATTCGCTCATGATTCCGAACGTTGAGAGCGTTTCATAATGAAACAGCTCAATGAATTTTGCCTTTGCTCCCCGAAGGATCTGTGATATCTGTGCTTCGGAGCATTTCCCGTTTGTTCTGTAAACGCAGGAAAGTATTTTTTGCGCTTCGATTGTAACATCCTTTTTCTCGGCGGACGAAAGGCAGAACGAACAATTCCCGCAGTAATTCGGAGCGTCCTCTCCGAAATAATTCAGAATGAACTTCCTGAGACACCCCGCGCTTTTACAGTAGTCGTTTATAATATTCAGCTTTTTAAGCTCCTGAAGGATAGTTTTCTGTTCCTCCGCAGGGTTTTTATTCGGGTCGCCGCTCCCTTTTTCTATGATGAATTTATTAAGGGAAAAGTCGCTCCCGCTGTAAAGGATAATGCAGTCGGCGCTTTCGCCGTCTCTTCCCGCGCGTCCCGCCTCCTGATAATATCCTTCAATATCCTTGGGCATATTGTAGTGTATGACAAACGAGACGTCAGACTTATCGATCCCCATTCCGAAAGCGTTGGTAGCGGCGATTATCTTTACCCTGTCGTAGATAAAATCATCCTGATTGCGCGTTCTTTCCGCATCGGACAGCCCGGCGTGATACGGTGCGGCGGAAAATCCCTTTCGTATGAGAAGCTCCGCAACAAGCTCGGTATTTTTTCTTGTGGCGCAGTAGATTATTCCGCTTTTTCCCTCGTAATCCTTTAAAACATCGAGGAGAACTTCTTCTTTGGGAGTTTCCGCGATTACTCCGAAATAAAGATTTTTTCTGTCAAAACCCGTGGTAACCGAATAAGGATCTTTAAGCGACAGTATTTTCGTGATATCTTCCTTGACCTGACTTGTGGCTGTTGCGGTAAATGCGGATATTATCGGCCGATAGGGAAGCTTTCCGATAAAATCAACAATATTTAAGTAGCTCGGTCTGAAATCATGTCCCCACTGCGAGATACAATGCGCCTCATCAACGGCTATCATGGTTATCTTCACATGAGACGCCGCTTCAAGGAAAGCTTCCGTCTCAAGCCTTTCGGGAGCTGCATAGATTATCTTTACCTTTCCCATGCGCAGGTCTTCCAGCGTCCTGCACTGCTGTGCGTATGTAAGCGAACTGTTGATATACGCGGCGTTTACTCCCGACTGCACAAGAGCGCCTACCTGATCGGACATAAGCGAAATAAGCGGAGAGATAACAAGCGTAACGCCATCGGACATTATAGCGGGAATCTGAAAGGTTATGGATTTTCCCGCTCCTGTCGGCATAACGGCAAGAACGTCTCTTCCGCTTAAAATATTGTCGATTATTTCCTCCTGGGCGGCACGGAAAGAATCATAGCCGAATATTTCCTTTAAGATTCTGTGTTTTTTATCGTTCATTTTTCTTCCGACCTTTTGTTGACAATATATATTCCCGCGCATACGAGCAGGAGAGAGATTATTCCACGAACCGAAAACGCGCTGTCTCTTTCACCGAGAATCACCGCAGAGAGAAGCACTCCGAAGCAGGTGTTTGAAAAACCGTAAACAGCTGTCCGTGAAACGGGATTGTATCTTAACAGCACCGACCAGAGCGAATACGCCGCCGCTGAAATAAACGCGAGATAAATGAGGATAAGCACTCCTCCTAATGATGTGATATGCACTTCTCCGCCGAAGCATAGACCGATAATTATAAGAACAATACCTCCGACGACAAACTGCCACGAGCTTAGCATAAGAGAATTATCCTCTTTTCCGAATCGCTTTATAAGCACTGTTGAAACGGCATATGCCACAGTTGATATCAGAACAAAGCCCTCTCCCGTAAATGTCAGGGACAGATCGAGTCCGTTAATGTTTATGAGAACAACTCCCGCAAAGCCTATAATGCTCCCGATGATCTTCCGCGCGGTTATTTTCTCAAGCTTGAAGATGAGCGAGCTTACCATGATAGCCATAAAAACGTTTGAGCCTTCTATCACGGACGCCTTTACTCCCGTTGTATTTGCAAGCCCTATGTAAAAGAATATGTACTGTAAAATTGTCTGAAAAAGCGATAATACGCATATTCTTCCCGCAGACTCTTTGGTTTTCGGAATAAGCGCCGTTTTTGTGACTATGCTCAGAAATACTCCCGCCATTACCCCTGAGCAGAGGAACCGAATTCCCGCGAAGAGAATTTCCGAAGCGGCGTTTTTATCCGCGTCACACAGTTCGTATCCGATTTTTATTGAAGGAAAAGCGCTTCCCCATAAAAAATTGCATAACAGAGCGCCTGCTGTGCAGACATATGTTTTTGAAAAGAATTTTTCCGTATCGGTTTTCATCACACATCTCCGAAAATACGAAACGGCGAAGCGGGCAGATCGTTTCCTCCGAAAAGCGTTGCTTTTCCGAAGTTTGTCCATGCGTATCTTGCGTTTACGGGTTCGGTGACATTTTCCGAACTGAGGAAAAGCTTTCCGCCCCGTATTTCGCCCTTTGCGGGATAAAATACGTTATCTCTTCCGGAAATTTCAAAGCCCTCTTCTCCCGTGAGTTTCATTCCGTCCGAAAAATCGAAACATACCATAATTCCGCCGTCGGTGTAATAATGACTTCTGTAAACGGGACCGTTTGCTTCTTCGGGAGAAATGATCCCGTAAACATCCGAAAGAGCCTGCAAAGCAAGTCTGTGCGCAAACGGACGTTTTTCCTTGGGGTGTATCTCATGAAATTCGCCAAGGTCGAGAGTAACGGCAAGAGACGTGTTTGCAATAGTTTTATGCGCTTTTTCCTGAGCTTCTCTTATTATGCACCAGCTTTTTGTATCATTGTCGCTTTCGTCGATATAAAACGGAAGTTCAGTATAAACAAACGGCAGATCGGGATCGCGTGCGAGTTTCCTCCACTCCCCGATGAGCATTGTCAATAGCTTTCGGTAAGTATTCGGTCTGTGATCGTCCGATTCTCCCTGATAATAGATAACTCCGCCGAGAGTATACGGCATCACGCGTTTGAGCATGGTTTCGTAAAGCCCCGCCGCACGGAAAGGAGAACGCGGACCGAGAGGTTCGGGATAGCGGGATTCGCTGCCTGCGTACTCCTGAGCGTCATGCCAGTTTCCGTCCGTCGGGTGAAGAGAATAATACTCGTTTATTTTAGGCTGCCACTGTTCTTCCCACGCAAAATATTCTTCGCGCTCCCGAAGATATTCCTCTTCGGTTTTTCCGCTCATTGCGATGTCTATATCATCCACATACTTCCGCGTGTCGGGGTCGGTGCAGAGAATTTCCCTGCTTATCCACGCCGAAGCGGACGTTCCGCCCCAGTTGCAGCCGATAACTCCCACCGTGCAGTGAAGCTTCTCGGATAATTCCTTTGCAAAGAAATATCCCACAGCCGACCAGCACGCGGAGGATTCCTCCGAGGGCTTCTGCCATGAGCTGTTTAACTCATCGTTATAGAAGTAGTCATCGAAATACGCGTTTTTCTTTGTATAGTAAAATCTCACATTCGATTTATCGCAGACCTTGAGTTCATCTCTTCCCGAAATGCAGTTTTGAAGCTCGAATTCCATATTGGACTGTCCGCCCGCAAGCCATACCTCTCCCACAGAGATATCGTCAAAGACTATTTCTTCCGTCCCGTCCGATATTTTAAGCGACAGACCGTCTTCATAATCCGCGCACGGAGGAAGGATCGCCTTCCAGTCATGCTCACTGCAAAGCGCCTTTATTTTTTTTCCCTTAAAGGTTAGCGTGACCTCTCTTCCTTTGAGATCGGTCCCCCAGATTCTTATAGGTTTTCTTCTTTGAAAAACCATATGGCTCGAAAAAACCGCTGCCGCTCTTAACATTCCCATGTTTTTTTCTCCTTTCAAATAATTTATTCCGCGGATACGCTGTTTATCCACATCTTTTTCTTTATCAGAGCAAATCCGATAATTACCTTGATAATATCTGCAGCCTGTATCACCGTAAAAATTGCCAAAATAGGAAGAGCGGTGAAACTGCACAGCACATACGCCGTCGGAACGGTGACAAGGCAGGAAAAAACGCTGTCAAACAAAAACGTAACAAAGGTTTTTCCTCCCGAACGCACCGTGAAATACACCGCGTTTAAAATCCCCTGAACGGGGAAAAACGCCGCCGTTATTATGATGAGCATTTTGCCGAGTTCTCTTACCTCGTCGGGTGCGCTGTACAGCTTCGGGAAAAGCCCCGAAACGCTTATAAGTATCAAAGTCAGCAGGATACAGATAAGTCCCGAAAATTTTATCAGCACATATGCTTCATGCTCCGCTTCATCAAATTTTTTCGAGCCGAGAGTCTGTCCGACAAGGATACCCACGGCGTTTCCGAGAGCAATAAACACAACGTTCAGCAAATTGCACAGAGTATTTGAAATGGTCAGTCCCGCGACAATCTCAAGGCTTCTCATTGAGTAGCACTGGGTCAGCGCCGCGATCCCCGCCGCCCACAGAAATTCATTTAAAAAGATGGGCAGTCCTTTACGGAGTATCGCTCCCGCAAGGTCACGCGGAACAAGAAACGTCTTATACAGTCCTTTGAGGAATGTATTCCTTTCCTTATTACTATGAGCGTTTGCAAGCAGAAAAGTCATTTCCGCAAATCTTGCGATAACGGTTGCGAGAGCCGCTCCCGAAACGCCCATTTTCGGGAAACCGAAATTCCCGAAAATCAGAAGATAGTTGAGTATCACGTCCGCCGCGACGGAAACAAGTCCCGCTTTCATGGGGTTTATGCTGTCGCCCGTTTCGCGGAGTGCTCCCGCGTATATCTGCGTCACCACAAACGCGGGCAGTCCGAAAAGCATGATATCGAGATAATCTCCCGCAAAGGAAAGAGTGATTCCGGGGTCGATATTTTCCGTTGATTCTCCATTAAGATACAGCCGCAAAAGGGAGTCTCCGCCGAAAACGAACACGATCATTCCCGCAATCAGACAAAACGCAGAGATGAACTGTTTCATTCTGACTGTATTTCTGAAATTTTCGGTATCTCCTCTGCCGTAATACTGCGCTCCGTATATCCCCGGACCCGAAAGACCGCCGAATATAGCAAGATTAAACACAAAAATAAGCTGTCCCGCGATAGAGACCGCCGTCATGGCCTCTGTGCCGAGAGTTCCCACCATTACGTTATCAATCAGCGTCACCATATTTGTTATGCCGTTCTGCACCATCATCGGAACGGCAAGAGTGAGTGCTCTTTTGTAAATCGCCCTGCTGTTCATTTTTTTCTCCTTTTTTCCGCAATGAATACACATTTCAGTATACCATAATCAGGAGTAAAAGTCAAGGAATTTATTTTCCTCGTACATACCATACGCTTTTGGCGCATAGATTTGCTTTGCCATTCATAAATTCAATAGAAGCGGCAGCGGATAAAAAACACCGTAAAAATTTTTCCGACCTCCGTTCTTTTGACATTTTTTTCTCAAAAGCCGTATTATAATAGTTTTCAGCTACAACAGAGAAGAAAGGAACAAAATTATGGAAATAACTCTTAAAGAGGATGAGGGCAGACTTTCGATATTCTTGTCGGGAGAACTTGATCACCACAACGCCGCCGGCGTAAGAACCGAAATAGACGCCGCAATAGAAAAAAAACGCCCCGAAGAATTGATACTTGATTTCGGCGGCATTAGCTTTATGGACAGTTCGGGAATAGGTCTCGTCATTGGAAGATGCAAGCTTATGAAATGTATCGGCGGAAGAGTTATCGTAAGCGGTACAAACGAACAGACAAAAAAAGTTATGAAGCTTGCGGGACTCGATATGCTTACCACTATCTGCTGAAAAAAGGAAGATGAAAATGAAAATATTAAATGAAGTAAAGGTTACTTTTCCGTCGAAAAGCTGCAACGAAGCAATGGCAAGAATGATAGCTGCGGCGGCAGTCTCCTCTCTCGACCCGTCGGCAGGGGAGATAATAGATATAAAGACTGCCGTTTCCGAGGCGGTCACAAACTGCATAGTTCACGCTTATCCCGACAGGATAGGAAAAATAGAAATGCTTTGCCGCGTTCTTGAGGGAAATACCCTATACATAAGAGTGAAAGACAGCGGCTGCGGTATCCCCGATGTTAAAAAGGCTATGGAGCCTCTCTTTACGACTGCTCCCGAAAAGGAAAGAGCGGGACTCGGATTTGCGGTAATGGAAAGCTTTATGGACAGCGTTAAAGTGAAAAGCGCCGTTCATCGCGGCACGTCCGTCGTTATGACAAAAAAAATCACGTCAAGAAAATTCTGCGTCAGCGGCACGGGTGAAAGAGATGAAAAACAGTCTGAAAAATGAACGTGAAAAGTCTCTTGCGGAAAATAATCTCGGACTTGTTCATCTGTGTGCGAACCGCTTCAGAGGACGGGGAATAGATTACGAGGATCTGTACAGCGCAGGCTGCGTCGGTCTTGTAAAGGCTTCTAAGGCGTTCGACAGCGAAAGGGGCGTTCTGTTCTCCACCTACGCCGTTCCCGTTATCATGGGCGAGATAAAAAGACTTTTCCGCGACGGCGGAACCGTTAAAGTCAGCCGGAAGTTAAGGGAACTGTCTCTTAAAATAAGCCGCATACGAGAAAAATTTCTCTCCGAAACGGGAAGAGAGCCGTTTATTTCGGAGCTTGCGGAAATAACGGGTGAAAATGAGGAGGATATAACGGAGGCTATCTCATCTTCCCGCCCCGTTTTGTCGCTTACTGCATCCTACGATGACAGCGACGGCGAGCAGATCGATGTTGTCGTTCCCTCTCCCGACGAAGAAATGACCGACAAATTATCAATAGCGCAGATGCTTTCAAAGCTTCTTCCCGAGGACAGGAGATTAATAATCCTTCGCTACTACAAAGGACTTACGCAGGTAAAGACCGCCGAGGCTATGGGAATGAGTCAGGTGCAGGTCTCGCGCAGGGAGAAAAAAATTCTGTCGCAAATGCGGGAAAGTATGGAGAAGTAGCATTTTTGCAAAAAATATCCCCGTCAGCCGACAGGGATATTTTTATGAATTTTTTCGGTTACTTATATAAAGGGTGCTTCTCGCAGACAGCGTTTACGCCGTCTCTGATCTTTTCCGCGTTCCCATCGAAATCGGTTGCGGCAAGATACATAAACTCCGCGATCTTTTCCATATCGCCCTCGTCAAGACCTCTTGTGGTGACAGCGGGAGTACCCGCTCTGATACCGCTTGTCACGAAAGGTTTTTCGGGGTCGTTGGGGATAGCGTTCTTGTTGACGGTTATCTGAACATCATCGAGTCTGCGTTCAAATTCCTTGCCCGTAAGTCCGAAAGGACGAAGATCCACAAGCATAAGATGGTTGTCCGTTCCGCCCGATACGAGATCGAAGCCGCGGTCAAGGAGACCCTTTGCGAGAGCCTTTGCGTTTTTAACGATATTTTCGCCGTAAACCTTGAATTCGGGCTTGAGCGCTTCTCCGAAGCATACCGCCTTTGCGGCTATAATATGCATAAGCGGTCCTCCCTGAGTGCCGGGGAACACTGCCTTGTTTATTTTCTTTGCGAGTTCCTCGTCGTTAGTGAGGATAAGTCCTCCTCTGGGACCTCTGAGCGTCTTGTGAGTGGTCGTTGTGGTGATGTCAGCAAAGGGAACGGGCGACGGATGGACTCCCGCCGCGACAAGTCCCGCGATGTGAGCCATATCCACC
>CAZCUQ010000068.1:0-5186 GCA_964501705.1 uncultured Ruminococcus sp.
TTCGATATCAAGCGCGACATATTCATCGAAGAATATCAGATTGCTTTTTCCTTTATGTTCTCTGTTCATTAAATCTCCTTGATTATTAAAATAAAAACACCTGCAAAACAGGTGCTTATTCATGATGTGCTATTGGGGATTCGAACCCCAGACCCTTTGATTAAAAGTCAAATGCTCTGCCAACTGAGCTAATAGCACATATATTAAGTCGAATGAGCTACTCTCATAACGACTTAATTATTATAGCATTATATGACATAATTGTCAATAGCCAAAAAAAATTTTTGTCGTTTTATATAAAACCAATCGGAATCACAAGCATCGTTTTGTAAAATTAATCATAATCAAAGCTGATCTCTCTTGCATGGAGAATAAATTCAGGAAATTTTGTTTTATTTCTGCATAAAGCGCAAAGCTCATACTCCCCGCCCGATAGATATATCTCGTTACAGATCCATTCGGCGCCCTCAAGAGAATCATCGAGACGCTCCGTATCAACATCTTTAAGATGCATGGCGGTTACGAGAGAATCGCTCGTTGAATTGTCAAAATAAAACGAAATATCTCTTCCTTTGCGGACTATTTTGTTTATTTTTGCTCCCGCGAAGCCGTATTCCTTCCAGATCTCTCCGGGGATAGGTTCTGTGCGGGCATTGTATTCGTTTTCAAAGGAAAAATCCGTTTCATTCACAAACTGCCTGCACTTGTCGGAGTAATCGGTTATTAAATCTATTATTTCTCTCTCGGCTTTTTTCAGCGTAAAGATACGTATGTCGGGTATTTTTGAGATGATCTCTGCGGGAAGAATAGTTTTAAGTCTTGTTATTCTTTCGGACAATTCGGCTGCGGCATAAAAATCCGCTTCTTCGGGATTGTGCGAGGTTTTCCAATCGGCAAATTCCGCTTTGAGAGTTTCTTCATCTTCGGTTCGATCCTCAGCAAAAACATCATATGAAGTGTTTTTGATCTGCTCACATTCAAAACGTATCTCATCCGTAAACTGCGCGAGTATCTTCTCAAAGAATTCCGCAGAACGCGCTTCATCGTGCGAACACTCCGTAAAGCCCGTATAAAGACCGATACATCTTGATTTAAGATACCATTCAAGAGAGTAGTAATGCATATGGAGCGCTCCTGTTCAAAAGGCGTACACGCCTTTACGATATTTCTATCTCTAAATAATTATCGTCTGTAATTTCCGAATCGCCGTCTTCGTCATCTTCGGGATGAACCTCGTAATTATTATATCCCGTAAGTCCGTATTTATTTATGAGGTACGGATAATCCCTATAGCAGTAATTAAGGTCAACATCCTCCGGGATACCGTCTATACGGCCTGTTTCGCTGTACTGCCACATTCCGTATGGGTAGGAGAAATTCTCCGAAAGCCTGTCCATATCTCCCCAGCAGGCGACCCAGTTATCATAAATTTTAACGCGGTCATAGATAAGACTATCTCCGAAGAACGAAGCGTAGCTGTAAATCATTGCATAGTAGCCCGCGTCTTCTATTTTTTCCATAAACGCGCATACTATATCGGTCACTTCTTCCTTTGACATTTCCTTATAGCAGGGTTCTTCAATGTCAAGCACCAGTGGGTAAGTAGGATTATACGGACGCACAGTCGAAAGGAAAAACTCCGCTTCGGTTATTGCTTCTTCAACCGTGGTAGCGTACATATAGTGATAAAAGCCGTAGGGAATATTATAAGCCTCACAGCCCTCGACATTCTGCACAAGTCTGATGTCGGCTGTTGAAACGCCGTATGAAGCGCGTATCATAACAAAATCCACATCGGGATTCATGCTTACCGTCTGCCAGTCGATATCGCCGTTCCATTTAGAAACATCAATGCCCGAAAATCTTTTGCTGTAGACGGAAAGAGTAAAGGAAGCGGTAAGACCGTTTTCGGAAGTAACATAGATCTCACATTCGCCCTCGCCTACCCCCTTGACCTTTCCGCTCTTGGAAACAACAGCTACCGATGTGTCGCTCGAATGGAAAGTGAAATTCTGCAAAGCGCCTTTAGGATACACTCTGAGAACGGGCGAAATAGTTTTGCCGACTTCAACGGAATCGGAATAATGTTCAAATTCTAATCCGGATGGAAGAATATTTCCGTATGCATCGTATATATAATCGTCCGTCTGTTCGGGGATATTCGTTTCATTGGGATCGCTTGTCACATATACCATGACCGAATCCGAAAAATATCCGTTTGAAGCGGTTACTTCTGTATATCCCTCGGATACGCCGAGAATGGTGCCTTTTGTTGAAACCATAGCAACGCTTCTGTTTTCGGAATAAAATTTAATGTTATCCGATGGATTCGCGTTCAGGACGGGCTTGACTTTTTCGCCGGGAGCCAGAATAATGCTGTCTTGTTCGTATTCAACGAAAAGAGGCATTGCGGGTTCATCTGAAACGACCACTGTTATTGAGTCCGAGATACCGTTGTCGGTAAGAATTGTCACCCTGCATATTCCGGGTGAAATTCCCGTTATATTTCCCGAAGCGTCAACTGCGGCAACGCTTTCATCATCGGAGTAATACGAAACCGAATAGCTTGCCCCTCTCGGAGCGATCAAGGCTGTGGGGTGATAGATTTCGCCCGTGATGATATTACATTGTTCTTCGCTGAAGTAAACGTTCTGAGGCAGGATCACGGATCCGTCGTCTACGACCGTCACCGAGACCTTGACATTGCTCCCGTCCGAAGCGGTTACCGTAACGGAAGCTTTTCCCGTTTTCACAGCCCTGACAAGACCCTTGCTTGAAACCTTAACGATTTTGTTATTACTGCTTTTGAATTGATATGTAATCTCCCCGTCATCCGATATCGGAACTATCCGATATTCACTTTTTGGGGACAGCTTCAGCTTTTTCAGCGGAACCGAGAACGAGCTGTTATTCGACGACGCGTCAAGCGAAGCCGCCGCAGCCGTTTCGGCACTGCAGCAATACATATCGCCGCCGGATGACGCAAGGACAAAAAGCGACAGTGCAGCCGCAGATATAATGTGCAGCAGACCTTTGAATTTCATTTAGTGGTACCTGCCTTTCGGTTTGTTGTTTTCTTTTTTGTTTTTTTTATTATTTATAATTATGCAATAATATATTTTCTTTTATATTTTAACATTTTCGGAGTATAATGTCAAGTCAAAAAGCAGAAACACCGCATAAAATAACGAATTTTCACCAATTTATATAAAATGCGGAGCAAAAAAATATGCAAGTTACAGGAACACCTGTTTGATTTGTTACAAAAAAGCACGGAAAAATTACATTGAGGCGTAATTTTTCCGTGCTTTTCAGAATATTTCTTCAAGCTGTGCGCGGAGCTTTTTGATTATTTTCTTTTCAAGCCTTGATATATAAGACTGTGATATCCCGATTATGTCTGCGGTTTCTTTCTGAGTAAGCTCTCTTCCCGTTTTCAGACCGAAGCGCATTTCCATTATTTCTCTTTCCCTGTCGGGGAGCTTTGATACCGCCTGTCTTAATATCTGACGCTCGGCGTTTATTTCTATCCCCGAAGATACCGTATCGCTGTCGGTGCCGAGGATATCGGAAAGAAGCAGCTCGTTTCCGTCCCAGTCGATATTGAGCGGCTCGTCTATGGAAATCTCGTTTTTTGTCTGAGAGGATTTTCTGAGAAACATAAGTATCTCGTTTTCAATGCATCTCGAAGCGTAAGTGGCAAGCTTTATATTCTTTTCGGGACAGAAAGTGTTTACCGATTTAATAAGACCTATAGTTCCTATCGAAACAAGATCCTCGACTCCCAGACCCGTATTCTCAAATTTTTTCGCGATATAAACTACAAGCCGCAGATTATGAACTATAAGAGTATCTCTTGCCGCCGACGGATCGGTAACAAGCATTTTAAACGCCGTTTCCTCTTCCTGCGGAGTAAGAGGCGGCGGAAGAGTATCGGGGCCGTTTATGTAAAATACGTCTTCCGATCTGATTCCCAGAAGTTTTTTTATTCTTCGTATCAGTTTTTCAAGTTTATCCTTCAAGCGTGACATTTCATCAATTCTCCTCTCTTTGATTTCGTGCTGCTTCAGCTGTCCCGCAGAAGCACGGGATTGAATACCGCTGTATCCATTTTTACATCCGCAATACCGACATAAGCTTCCGCGCATATCGTACGCTTTGTTTCATCGTTTCGGATAAAAACCTCTTTCGGACGAATAATAGGGATAAGTCCGCTGTTTCCCGCAGTATTGTACGGAATAAGTCTCCACCCGCCGATGAGTTCTTCTTTTTTTTCGGGTATGGTTCCGAAAGCGTTTTCGATCTGTTCCTTTCCGCAGACGATCACAGGCGTTCCCGTGATCATATCCGTAAGATAATTTCCTGTATCGGCGGAAGCGGGAAAGGAAGCATACTTGTTTTCCGCGCCGTAAACCGTAACCGTGTATTTTCCGTAAGACTTTTCCCCCGTTAGGATCCGAAAAAGACAGATCCCCGCGTAAGCAAGAGCGGTCGAAACAAGAAGCACCCAAACGGAAATATTCAAATATACCCCGCCGTTTCTGCAATATATCAGGTTTTCGCCGACATTTTCGGCTAAAAAAAAGCATACTCCCGAAAAACACAGACTTACCGCCAGAAACACTGCCGTTCTCTTTATCAGATTCGCTTTGCCCGAAAAACCGTAAGCGATAAGCATAATTACGGCCGCAGCGATCACCCGCAGCGGAAACAGAAAAAAACCGTTTAACTTCGGCAAAAGCAGCGCAAGAGAAAACAAGCTTCCTATGACGGCGGCGGTTATCTCCCTTGCGGAGGTTTTCGCACGGATGTGCAGTACCGTTCCCGAAGCGCGTATCAGCAGGAAATCTATGTATACCGAGGTTATCAGAAGCACGTCTATGTAAATTGTAATCTGAACATTACCTCCTTTTTGCGGATATTTTATTTATCGGTTGACAGAAGGGAAAAAAAGTGTTATAATATTCCTTGACAGATAAGTCTTGCAGCCTTACAGATATATAATAATACTTTTTGCAAAAAAAAAATGTCAAAACAAAGACCGAAAGGATTTTTTTATGAACGAGGATAAAAGATTTGCGGTGCTTATCGATGCCGACAATGTTTCGGCAAAATATATCAAACCTATTCTCGATGAGCTTTCAAACGACGGGATCATTACCTATAAGCGCATTTACGGGGACTGG
>CAZCUQ010000068.1:5196-9895 GCA_964501705.1 uncultured Ruminococcus sp.
AGTGCGTGAAGTACGGCACCCCCACCGTCCGGCGCATTTACGGAGACTGGACCAAAACGGAAATGACTCCGTGGAAAACAGTGCTTTTGAATCACTCCATAACGCCGATACAGCAGTACAGCTATACTGTCGGAAAAAACGCAACGGACTCAGCTATGATAATCGATGCTATGGATATTCTGTACAGCAAAAACGTCGACGGCTTCTGTATTGTTTCCTCCGACAGCGATTTTACGCGGCTCGCCGCAAGACTGCGCGAATCGGGAATGTTCGTTATCGGAATGGGCGAAAAGAAAACTCCCAACCCGTTTATCGCTGCCTGCAACAGATTTTTATACCTTGAACTTCTTTCGGAAAGCGCCGAAAAAGAAAAGACTCCCGAAATGGGCGGCGAGCTTTCAAAAGACGCCGTAAAGAAAGCTTTTGCCGCCATACTTACCGAAATTTCCGACGACGACGGCTGGGCGTCTCTGAGCCAGGCGGGAAATATCCTCACAAAGCGTTTTCCGAGCTTTGATGTCAGAAGCTACGGATTTGTGAAGCTGACGCCGTTTTTGAAATCTCTCGGAGCGTTTGAAATATATTCCGTGCCGAGTGAAAACAAAAACGTTAAGATAGTTTATATCCGCAACAAACAGGGGTGATTGAATGGTAACTTCAGACGATTTTGAAGCCGCAATATTCGACCTCGACGGAACGCTCGTCAATTCCAACAGAGTATGGGAAAAAATTGACGCCGAATATATGAAAAAAAAGGGAAAATATATTTCCCGCAAGGAAGCCTGCGATATGGCCTCGATGAACTATGACGAGGTATACGAATATATCTGCGGAAAAGGCGTGGAAACCACAGTTGAGGATATAAAAAAGGAATTTAACAGGATTGCCGTTTACGAATACAGAAACAATATATTTTTAAAGCCTCACGCGGCTGAATTTCTGAAATTCCTGCGGGCAAAAGGAAAGAGGATCGCTCTCGCGACGGCTTCTCCGAAAGAACTTTACGAGCCTGTTCTGCGGCACAACAACGTCTACGGAATGTTCGACGCGTTTGTCACGACGGAAGAAGCGGGCAGGGAAAAGGATTTCCCCGACGTTTATCTTCTCGCCGCTTCAAAGCTTGGCGTTTATCCCGATTCCTGCGCGGTTTTTGAAGATGTTCTTAAAGGAATAATCTCCGCTCGCGACGCGGGAATGACAACCGTAGGCGTTTATGATAAATACTCGGAAAAGGATATCGTTACAATGAGAGAGATCGCAGACAGATTTATTATGGATTTTGCTGAAATGATGATAAAAAATTCTGAATAATTTGTATATTTAATTTTATCAAACTATTTTTGCGGTTTTTATAAAAAACAGTTGAATTTTTTTTAAATATATGTTATAATAATACAAATGATATTATAGATCTATATTCTGAATGAAAGGAACACTGAAATATGGAACCGTACATTGTCAGACAAACTATTGTGGACGAAAATCAGACCGCTAAGGCATATGAAATACTTTATGCCGATGATGAATTATCAGTAAGCCGAGAGGATGATTCTTCCGCCGCAAACGCTATTGAAAACTTTCTTTCTTCCATGGACACCGATAAATTTCTGAACGGAAAAACAGCATTCCTATCCTTTACAAGAAATCTTCTTGTAAAGGATATTCCCCGTATGTTCGACACAAGCAAGCTTGTTATACAGATCGAAGATTCCCTCATCACAAATCCCATGGCTCATTCTCTTTTCACAAAGTACAAGCAGGCGGGATATAAGATAGCTGTGGTTGATTTTGAATTTGCTCCGAGATATTTCGGAGTGCTTGATATCGTTGATTATATTAAAGTCAATTTCAAGGACTATCAGAATTCATCTCTCGAAAACGTGGTAAGAATAGGTAATTCTTTCGGAAAGAAAATTATCGCTTATAATATTGAATGCGCCGAGGCTTATGAAAAAGCTGTAAACTGCGGCTGCTCGATGTTTCAGGGATCGTATGTGGCGGAAAAAACTCCCGCTCACCTTACGAACATGAAGTATTTGCAGGGCAACTTCTTCCTTCTGATGATCGCCGTCACAAAGGACGAACCGGATATAGACGAGATAGAAGAAATCCTCTCCCGTGACGTTTCGCTTACATATTCGCTGTTAAAGCTTGTCAATTCCTCGTATTTTGCTCTCCGCAACCGCGCGAAATCCGTAAAGCAGGCGCTTGTCATTTTAGGTATCGGTCAGCTGAAGCAGTGGATATATCTTTTAAGCTTCAAACAGAACGACGGCTCAATGCCCGACGAGCTTATCAAGCTTTCTTTTTTGAGAGCAAAATTTGCGTCCGAACTTTTGCCTTTCTGCAAGGATGTTCCCATGTCGAAATCCGAGGCGTACCTTATGGGTATGTTCTCCACTCTCGGACAGCTTATGCAGATGTCTCTTGAAGAATCGCTCACTCCCCTGCCGATAAGCGAAGATATAAAAGCGGCGCTTTTATATCACGACGGAAAAGCAGGTGTGCTTTACGATGTTATTCTTAGCTACGAAAACGCCGACTGGATAAAGATGAAGAATTACGCTACGGAGCTTGAAATTCCTCTCGATACTATCTCCGGTACATACTGTATGTGTGTCGAGGACGTAAACTCAACCTGGAACAGTCTTATGACCGCAAGCAATGCGGAATAATCCGAAAGGAATGATAACATTTGGCTGAAAGAAAATTTAAGGTTCCGCTTAAAAATATAATCGACGAGTTCTCGCTGGAGGCTATACGTATTCCTATTGACGCGTCCAAGCTGTTTATAGACGAAGCGGAGGTCAGCCGTCCGGGACTTCAGCTTTCGGGCTTTTATGAATATTTTAACCCCGAAAGAATACAAATAGTAGGAAAGGCGGAATTCGCGTTCCTTGCCACTCTCGATGAGGGAGTCAGAAAAGAACGCCTTGAAATGCTTTTTGCGCAGCATGTACCCGCGATAATCATTTCGAGAGAGCTTCCGTATTTTCCCGAAATGCTTGATCTTGCTCAAAGCTATGAAGTTCCCCTCCTTCGGAGCAAGGACAGCACATCGTCGTTTATGGCGGCTCTTATAGCGTTTCTTAATCTTAATCTTGCTCCGAGAATACAGCGCCATGGGGTTCTTATCGAAATCTACGGCGAAGGTGTCCTTATCCTCGGCGAGAGCGGTGTCGGAAAAAGCGAGACCGCAATAGAACTCGTTAAAAGAGGACACCGTCTTGTTGCGGACGATGCGGTTGAAATAAAACGAGTGTCGAATATAAGTCTTGTGGGTTCCTCTCCCGAAAATATCCGCCACTTTATGGAACTTCGCGGAATCGGAATAATAAACGCCCGCAGACTTTTCGGAATGGGAGCCGTAAAGCTTACCGAAAAAATCGATATGGTGGTCGAGCTTGAACCGTGGGATTCCGAAAAGGTATACGACAGAATGGGCGTTGACAATGAATACACTTCAATCCTCGGCGTCAGAGTACCCTACTCGGTGATCCCCGTAAAACCGGGACGTAATCTGGCGGTCATACTTGAAGTTGCCGCTATGAACAACCGTCAGAAAAAGATGGGCTACAATGCCGCAGAAGAACTTCTTGAAAATCTCGGCATGAATTTTGAAAAAAAAGAAACTGTAAAAAAATGGGACGTTTACTGATTCCATGAAACGGAGGATAGAATTAACGCTATCCTCTTTGATTTTAGTGAAAGGAACTGTTTTTGAATGAAACAGAGAATCGTACGAATCGCAGAAAAACTGAACTGCCCCATTCAGAAAAACATACCTCTTAAAAATCTGACGACCTTTAAGACAGGCGGAAACGCTGAAATGATCGTCAAGGTCACTTCCGAAAATGCACTGATGAAGATTATCGGGGAAATAAATAATGACGATGAAAAATTTTTTGTACTCGGAAAGGGTTCTAACATAATAGCCGATGATAACGGCTATGACGGCATAATTATCATTCTCGGAGAAAAATTTTCTGAGATTACCGTAAACGGCGGAGTTATCACTGCGGGAGCGGGAGCTTCTCTTATAAGCGTTTGCAGGAAAGCACTTGAAAATTCTCTCACAGGACTTGAATTCGCTTACGGTATCCCCGGCAGCGTCGGAGGAGCGGTATTTATGAACGCGGGCGCTTACGGCGGCGAGATAAAGGACGTTATTATGTTCGTAAGAGCGGCAGACCCCGTAAGCGGAGAAATAAGAACATTCGCAAAGGATGAAATGGATTTGTCTTACCGTCACAGTATTTTTTCGGAAAATAAATTCATAATTACGGAGGCTGTTTTCGGACTTGAAATCGGAGAAAAAAATGAAATCGATAGAAAAATGAACGAGCTTATGGAAAAAAGACGTTCAAAGCAGCCACTTGAATATCCGAGCGCGGGAAGTACATTTAAGCGCCCCGAAGGAAGCTACGCTTCTCTACTTATCGAGCAGTGCGGACTGAAGGGACTTTCCGTGGGCGGCGCCGAGGTAAGCACAAAGCACAGCGGATTTATAATCAATAAAGGAAATGCTTCTTCTTCGGATATTCTGACTCTGATTCAAAAGGTACAGAATGAAGTTTTTGAAAAAACAGGCTATAAGCTTGAAACCGAACCACTTGTTCTGGGAGGAAAATAAAATGCTTTTTTTGATAGTTACGGGACTTTCGGGTGCGGGTAAATCCGGGGCGGTCAATGTTCTGGA
>CAZCUQ010000069.1:0-9758 GCA_964501705.1 uncultured Ruminococcus sp.
CTGATGGAGCAGTACCTGTGACAGTACCGAACCCAGAACATTACGGTAGCCTTCGGTAGATGTTGCGGCCTCCACAGCCTCCGAGATGGCACAGCCGAGACTTCCCGTGGTTCCGGGGTGGTCGGCAAGAATCTTTTTGCCGACATTTGTTGTTTCGGAAGGAGACGGGGTAACGTTCGCGCCGTAGGTTCTCATGACTTCGCGTCTGAAAGGCTTCTGTTCGTAGGAGCATTTTACCATATAAACCTTGCAGTCGAGTCCGAGATAAGCGCACGCCATGGAAAGCGCGGTTCCCCATTGACCCGCACCCGTTTCGGTGGTAACGCCTTTAAGTCCCTGCTTTTTCGCATAGTAAGCCTGAGCTATCGCGCTGTTTAATTTGTGGCTTCCCGATGTGTTGTTGCCTTCAAATTTATAATATATTTCCGCAGGAGTATCGAGAGCTTTTTCAAGGCAATATGCCCTTACCAGCGGAGAGGGACGATACATTTTATAGAAATTCAGTATCTCGCCGGGAATTTCAAAATACGCCGTTGTATCGTCAAGCTCCTGATTGACAAGCTCATCGCAGAAAACGGGAGCAAGTTCCTCATGAGTCATGGGTTTCAGAGTTGCCGGATTGAGAAGAGGCGCAGGTTTGTTTTTCATATCCGATCTTACATTGTACCACGCCCTCGGAAGTTCCGATTCCTCAAGGTAAGTCTTGTAGGGAATTGTTGACATAATAAATTTCCTTTCGTTTATAAATATTGTGATATGCCGCAGAATAAAATTCATATTTTCAGTATAGCACAGAAAATTTTATTTGTCAATAGAGTTTTTTTTACTTTCATGCGTATAGCCGAACTTAAATCCACGGAAATCGGTTTTCAAAATTTTCTTCCAAGGCGGGTCTTTTTGCGAAAAAATCAGAATACAAACCGCTGACAAAATATAGAAATTGATTTTTGTGACTCAAATTATTTCTGTCTTGACAAATCAGTAAAAAAGGAGTATAATTAATATGGAAATTTATTTACAGTTTTTTTAGGAGGCTGCTATGGGCTTTTTTGACAAACTTTCCGAGGGAATAAAAAAGACGAGAGAATCCATAATGGGAAATGTCAACCGCGTTCTTAATTCATTTACGAAAATCGACGAGGATTTTTTCGAGGAGCTTGAAGAAACTCTTATTATCTGCGATATCGGAGTGCAGACCTCGGTCGATATCTGCGGCGAGCTTCGCAAAAAAGTCAAGAACGACGGAATAAAAACTCCCGATGAAATAAAGGCAGCGCTAAAAGAGATCATAACCGAAATGCTTGGCGAGGACAAAAAGCTCGATATATCTTCAAAACCCTCCGTGATTCTCGTTATAGGAGTAAACGGCGCGGGCAAGACCACAACAATAGGAAAGCTTGCGGCAAAATATACCTCTGAGGGGAAAAAGGTCATAGTCGCCGCCGCAGATACTTTCAGAGCGGCAGCAACAGAACAGCTTGAGGTGTGGGCGGAACGCGCTCACGCGGAGATCGTCAAACACAGCGAGGGCTCCGATCCCGCCTCGGTCGTGTTCGACGCCGTGGCAGCCGCAAAGGCAAGAGGAGCGGATATCGTCATCTGCGATACCGCGGGCAGACTGCACAATAAGAAAAATCTTATGGACGAGCTTAAAAAAATAACCCGAATCTGCTATCAGCAGGCGGAAGGGTGCAGCGTCGAAACGCTTCTTGTCCTTGACGCGACTACGGGACAAAACGCCGTGAACCAGGCAAAACTGTTCGGTGAGGCTGCCGATATCACGGGAATAGTTCTCACAAAGCTTGACGGAACCGCAAAGGGCGGTATCGTCATTACGATAAATAAGGAACTCGGCATACCCGTAAAGCTTATAGGCGTGGGCGAAAAGATCGAGGATCTTCAGGAATTTTCCGCTCGCGATTTTGCGCAGGCTCTATTCATAGACGAAACGGATTTCACGGGAAATTACGAAAGAATCACCGACGGCGAAAAAGCGGACGAATCGGAATCGTCCGATTCGTCCGCTCCGACGGAAGAAAAACTTTCGGAAACAGAATCTTCCGAAGCGGAAACCGAACCCGTCCGTGAGGAAATTCTGTCCGAAAAAACGAACGAACCCGATGAACCCGAAACCGTACAGCCCGACGAGGAACAGGAACAGCCTTCGGAAGAAACGGAAACAAAGAAGAAAGGAAAATTCGATTTCTTATTCAAGGAAATATCTTTCGGAAAGAAAAAGAAGAAAAATGACGAGGATGAAAACACAGATACCGAAAAGGATGATGAAATATGAAAATAGTTCTTGCGTCAAATAACGAAAACAAGCTTAGGGAAATACGTGAAGTGCTTTCTCCATACGGGTTTGAGGTCATTTCACAGTCCGAGGCGGGAGTAGATGGCGAAGCTGAGGAAAACGGGAAAACGTTCGCGGAAAACGCGTACAAAAAAGCGGAAATGGCGTATAAAATTACCGGTCTGCCGGTAATTGCCGACGACAGCGGTCTGGAGGTAGACGCTCTGAACGGCGCTCCCGGAATTTACTCCGCACGGTACGCACCGAAAGGTCAGAGACGCAAAAGGGTGCTGGAGGAAATGAAAAACGTCCCCGATGAGAAGCGGGGTGCGAATTTCACCTGCTGTATCTGCTACATTGACGAAAAGGGCAAAGCACGGTATTTCGAGGGAAAATGCTTCGGAAAGATCGGTTACGAGATACGCGGCTCAAACGGATTCGGCTTTGACTCCATATTTATGTACGGCGAAAAGACATTTGCGGAAATTTCCTCCGAGGAAAAAAATAAGATAAGCCACAGAGCAAACGCTCTCGCAAAGCTTGAGGAATATCTTGGAAAGTAATTGTTTCCTTAAATTTAAAAAATTGTTAAATCTATTGACAGCACACGGGTAAATGTATTAAAATGAAAGGAAGATAAAATGCTGACAAGTAAACAAAGAGCAATGCTTAAAGCCCGCGCACAGAAAGAAAACTCTGTTTTGCACGTCGGGAAAGGCGGTATAAACGATAACCTCATTATTCAGATGACCGACGCGTTAAGGGCAAGGGAGCTTGTTAAAATAACAGTTCTCGATACGGCAATGCTTTCGGCGGAGGAGGCTGCCGAAGAGATCGCGGAAAAAACGCGCTCCGACGTTGTTCAGGTTATCGGAAAAAAAGCGGTCTTTTTCAAGCGGAACCTCAAAAATCCGAAAATAAACATAAGCACAAAAAGGAAAAAAATAACATGAACACGGTCATTTTCGGCGGGAGCTTCAATCCCGTGCATAACGGACACGTAAAGCTTGCCGAAAGCGTGCTTTCCCATGCGGATTTTATCGACTCTCTGTACGTTGTTCCCGCGTTTGTCAGTCCTTTTAAAACGGAGGACGAAAAGGACGTGGGAGAGTGCGCCAGACTTGAGATGTGTACTCTTGCGTTTGAGGATTTCCCGAAAACCTCCGTCTCCGATTATGAGATAAAACGAAAGAAAATAAGCTATACGGTCGATACTTTAAGGTATTTCCGTGAAAAAAATCCCGGAGACAAACTTTGGTTTCTTGTCGGGAGCGATTCTCTGGAAACTCTTCCTACATGGCGGGGATTTGAAGATATTATGAAGCTGTGCGGGATAATCTCCGCCGTGAGAAGCGTCTCCGACAGGCGCGGGATCGAAAATAACGCCGAAAAGGTACGCAGATACGGAGAGGTCATTCTCATTGACTCCGAGCCATTTGAGATTTCCTCGACCGAAATAAGAAAAAAGCTGTTTCGGGGTGAGGACGTTTCGCGGTATCTTCCCGAAAAGGTTTTGAAATATATAAACGATAACGATCTTTACAGGTAAAAGAAGTGGTAATTTTGTATTCTGTTGCGGAAATAAAGGATATTCTGAAAATACGTCTTTCAAAAAAAAGATATACTCACAGCATAAATGTTGCGGACAGCGCCGCGGCTCTTGCGAAAGAGTACGGCTTTGACAGGGAAAAGTGCTTCCTTGCGGGTCTTGTTCATGACATCTGCAAGGAACTGCCGAAGGAAGAACAGCTTGAACTGGTCAGAAAATCAAACAGAGATATAACGGAAGAGGAGCTTGTAACTCCGCCGCTTTTCCACGCTCCCGCAGGGGCTTATTACGCGGAGAGAGTTCTTGGGATATCCGATGAGGATATCCTTAATGCCGTTCGCTACCACACTGTCGGAAGAGCGGGAATGAGCGGTATCGAAAAGGCTGTATACATAGCCGATCTTATCTCCGAGGACAGAAATTACAAGGATATTGATGATATGCGCAAAATTGCTTTCGAGGATATCAACGAGGCAATACTCAAAGCGCTCAAATTCAATATAGAGGACGTAATGAAAAAGAATTCTAGGATTCCCGCGCATACCATAAATGCGTACAACGAGTATATTTCGCTTTTGTTCTCAAAGGAGAGAATTCACGCGGGAAAATAAAAAGGCGGTGATCTTATGACTTATGACGGGAAATATAAGCTTGTTCCGTTTCACAGTGACTATTATAATGACATCACCGCTGAAGAGATCGAGGCACTGTACGCCGAAAACGGCAGATTTAAAAGAATCGCTGCGGAAACAGCCGGTATAGAGCTCCTTTCATTGGGCGTTTACGCGTCATTAAGCGTTATGGGTCTTTATTTGTTGAAGAAAACGGATGATCCCGCCGATCTGCTAAGGATCTTTTTGGATCACACCGAGGGTTTTCTCACTGCTGTCTCGTCGGTCGTTATTGTCCCCGTTTTGTTTGCTGAAATTATTATAAATCTGAGACGAACATATAACGAATGCAGTGATTTCTACTTCGCCAAGGGAAAAATAATTTCACTTGAAAGCGAATATAACGAAAGCGATAAAAAACATAAAAACGGTTATTATAAGAATATCCTGACTCTTGCGGTCTCCGAAAACGAAGCAATCGGAAATATATTTTATTTTTCCGAAAACGAGTGGGAGAAAGATGATTATATCGGCAAAGACGCCATAGCCGTCTATTATCCGAAAATGCACAGTATGTACGCGCTGATCGACGGCGAGGACGCGGAAAATTACCGTAAGAATTTCAAAGATAAATTTCGTCTTGACGATAAAAAACCGAAAGGATTAAAAAAATATGAACGAAGACAAACTTCTTGAAATAATAGTCAAAACTCTCGACGGCAAAAAAGCCGAAGATATAAAAGTTATAAAAATACGCGATTTAACGATAATTGCGGACTATTTTGTAATAGCGGACGGTCTTTCAAGCACTCAGACGCGTTCGCTTGCCGATGAGGTCGAATTTCAGGTCAAGGAAAAAGCAAGCGTTCCCCCCGCGCGCGTTCAGGGCAATAACGGCTCGAACTGGATAATTCTCGACTATAATAATATTGTCGTCCACATCTTCTCAAAGGAGCAGAGAGAATTCTACTCGCTTGAAAGACTGTGGCAGGACGGAGAGGAAACAGATATCTCAAAGTGGCTGAAATAAAGGATACTTACAAAACTATTCTCGATGACGAGGACTACGCCGATATCGAAAAAAGCGCGGCGGAAATTCCGGTCATCGAGAAAACAGCCGCCACTCATAAGTCGGAGGATTACGTCAGAGGGGAAATGCACGTAAAGACAGCGGCGTTCGCTATGAATTTCATATTTGCGGCTGATCTTGTTTTTTCGATTCTGAGAGGAAGCGTGCCGTTTTCCGTCTGCACGGGGCTTTGTCTTTTAGCCGCCGCCGTTTCGGCAATTCATATGCTTCGGGGAAAGGTCTTCGCAAGATATATCGCGGTCGGAATAAACGGCGCGGGGATCATTATCTGCACGGCAAAAATGATAGGCGTCGCGGGCGGCGGGAGCGGAACGGCTTTCATTCTTGTGATATGTCTTATCGAGGGAGCTGCGGAAATAGCTCTTATGCTGATCTTCATATCGGACAAAAGCGTGAACGCTTTCTTTACTTATAACGGCAGACTCGACAGACTCAGAGACGCGGGCAGAAAGAGAAATTATCTTAATTCGATAGGCAAAAGATTCAAATAAAATCAGAAGGTGAAAAAATGGAAAGGTACAATTTTTCCGAAATCGAAAAAAAATGGCAGAAATATTGGGAAGAACACGAGACATTTAAAACGGACGTACATGATTTCTCAAAGCCGAAATACTATGTTCTCGATATGTTTCCCTACCCATCGGGCGTGGGACTTCACGCGGGACACCCGGAAGGCTATACCGCAACGGATATAGTTTCCCGAATGAAGAGAATGCAGGGCTACAATGTGCTTCATCCCATGGGCTACGATTCGTTCGGACTTCCCGCAGAGCAGTATGCCGTAAATACGGGAAATCATCCTAACGGCTTTACCGAGGAGAATATCAAGACATTTTCAAAGCAGCTTAAAGAACTCGGATTTGATTATGACAGCTCAAAAACGCTGGCAACGTCCGACCCGAAATTCTATAAATGGACTCAGTGGATATTCAAACAGCTTTATCTCGACGGATATGCAAAGTATATAGATATGCCTGTAAACTGGTGCGAGGAACTCGGAACGGTACTTTCAAACGATGAGGTAATAGACGGGAAATCCGAAAGAGGCGGATACCCCGTCATAAGAAAGAATATGAAGCAGTGGGTCATAGATCAGCCCGCTTTTGCGGAAAAGCTTCTTGAAGGACTTGACGAGATAGACTGGCCCGAATCCACAAAGGCTATACAGCGCAACTGGATAGGAAAATCCACGGGCGTTGAGGTTGAATTCCAAATAGTCGGAGGCGGAAAGTTCAGCATTTTCACGACTTGTATCGAAACAATCTACGGTATAACTTTCATGGTTCTCGCTCCCGACGGAGATATCGTGAAAGCTCTCATGCCAAGAATCGAAAACAAGGAAGAGGTTCGGGCATATATAGACGAGACGATAAAAAAGAATGACATGGACAGAACGGAACTTAACAAGACAAAATCGGGCTGCGAGCTTAAAGGCGTCACCTGTATTAATCCCGCAAACGGCAGGGAAGTCAGAATGTTTATCGGCGATTTCGTTCTCGCAAGCTACGGCACGGGTGCGGTTATGGCTGTTCCCGCGCACGACCAGAGAGACTTTGAGTACGCCGAGGCGCATAATATCCCGCTTATTCAGGTCATCGAGGGCAGCGGAGAAACATGTCACGCCGATGTTTCCGAAAAGGCTTTTGAAAAGCACGATTATCTCGGAAAGGGCTGCAGGCTCATAAATTCCGAAGAATTTACGGGACTCACCGTTGAAGAGGCAAAGGAAGCGATAACCGATAAGCTTGAAAAAATGGGAGTCGCAAAGCGCACTGTAAATTATCATTTCAGAGAATGGATATTTGCCCGTCAGCGTTACTGGGGCGAGCCTGTTCCCGTGGTTCATACCGAGGACGGAAAAATTCACGTCCTTGACGATGATGAGCTTCCGCTTATTCTTCCCGAACTTGAGGACTATAAGGGCAAAAACGGAAAAGCTCCCCTTGAAAACGCCGAAGAATGGAAAAAATACGCTCATAACGGAATAAAGGGCGTAAGAGAAACCTCAACAATGCCCGGTTCGGCGGGTTCAAGCTGGTATTATTTCAGATACATCGATCCCGACAACGACAAGGAATTTGCCGACTATGAGCTTTTGAAGCACTGGATGCCCGTCGATCTTTATATCGGAGGTCCCGAACACGCGGTAGGTCATCTTATCTATTCCAGAATATGGAACAGATTCCTTTACGACAAGGGACTTGCTCCCACAAAGGAACCGTTCAAAAAGCTCGTTCATCAGGGAATGATCCTCGGCGAGAACGGAATAAAGATGGGCAAGCGCTATCCGGAATATGTTGTCAATCCCGGCGATATCGTAAGAGATTACGGCGCGGATACGCTCCGTCTTTACGAAATGTTCATGGGTCCTCTTGAGGTCTCGAAGCCCTGGAGCAGTTCGGGTGTTGAGGGAGCAAAACGATTCATCACAAGAGTGTGGAATTTCTTCACGGATGAGAAAAATATCACTGCGGAGAATGACGGCGCTCTCACGAGAATTTATCATCAGACAGTAAAGAAAGTCACCGATGATTTTGAATCTCTTGCGTTCAATACGGCTATAAGTCAGATGATGATATTCGTAAACGCCGTTTACAAGGAGGGGAAATGTCCGAAGGAATACGCCGAGGGACTTGTGAAGCTTATTTCACCCGTAACTCCGCATATCGGCGAAGAAATATGGCAGAAACTCGGACACGATAATACTATCGCATATGAGCCGTGGCCCGTTTACGACGAAAAGGAGCTTGTAACAGAAACGATAGAAATTCCGGTTCAGATAAACGGCAGATTAAAGGGAAAAATCGTTCTGGGCATTGACGAGGAGTCCGACAGCGCACTTGCAAAGGCAAGAGAACTTCCCGAAATAAAGTCGTTCCTTGAGGGAAAGAAGATCGTTAAAGAAATATATGTTAAGGGTAGGATATGCAATATCGTAGCAAAGTGATTTTTGTGCATAATTCATAAAAAAAATACAAAAAAACAGCGAATATTTTTTCAGCCGGCTCTTGACAGTCTCGAATAAGTATTGTATAATATAATAGTTACATCTATTACAATCCTCTGTCTTAGGGACAAAGGGAGGGAATAAAGTTGGCAGAAATCAAGGTTGGCAAAAACGAATCCTTGGATACAGCCCTCAAGCGCTTCAAAAGAATCTGCGCAAAGGACGGAGTTATCGCAGAGGTTCGCAAAAGAGAGCACTATGAGAAGCCTTCGGTAAAGCGTAAGAAAAAATCCGAAGCTGCTCGTAAGCGCAAGTATTAATATACTGCTGAATCAGACAGCGCGGTATTGCGTGCGTCTATGAACGGCGGCGGAGTGTTCTGCCGCCGTTTTAATTTTAGGAGGATCTCATGCTGTTTAAACCTACAAGGGCGTTTAAAACGATTTTGTCTCTTACTCCCGAAATTTTATGTGAAATGGGCATCAAGGCGCTTATCCTCGATGTTGACAATACTCTTACCACACATAATAATCCTGCTCCCGCATACGGCGTTTCCGAATGGATAGAAAATACGCGGAAAGCGGGAATAAAGCTTATGATCGTATCAAATAATCATGCGCAGAGAGTTTCAGGCATGGCTGATACTCTCGGACTTCCTTTTGTCGCGGAGGGTGCGAAGCCCCTGCCCGCAGGCTACAAAAAAGCGGCGGAAAGCTTGGGAGTTTCAAAATCCGAGCTTTGCGCCGTAGGAGATCAGATATTCACAGATATTCTGGGCGCGAATATTTTCGGGATAAAATCGGTTTTTGTGAGGCCTATTGAGCTTGAAAGTGGATTCTTCTTTAAGATAAAAAGATTCTTTGAAAAGCCGCTCCGACCGACAAAATTTGAGGATGAATAAGGAAAAGATGACATTATGCGGCAATAAAAGAAAAAATTAATAAATAATACAGGTGATAAAATGAGCGCAAAATTCGGTCCCGCAGGAGCTGCGGAAAGCTTCAAAGCCATGGGCTACAAGAAAACGATTCAGATAGGGGAGTACCTTGAAAAATTCGGACTCGATCATTTTGAATATCAGTGCGGTCAGGGAGTGAGAGTTTCCGAAGAATCCGCAAGAGCTTTCGGAGAATCTCTTCGGGAAAAAAACATTTCCGTTTCTGTTCACGCGCCGTACTTTATTTCTCTTTCAAGCGTAGAGGAGGAAAAGAGGAATAATTCCATAAATTATATCATCGCCTCGGCAAAGGCGGTAAAGGCTATGGGCG
>CAZCUQ010000070.1:0-9662 GCA_964501705.1 uncultured Ruminococcus sp.
ACAAGTTCAAAGAGATGAACGTCCGAGGCCGGCAGGATACCCGAGTACTAAAGTATAACACGTGAAGAATGAACCGGGGTTCACATAATACACAAGTTGCAGCATGACAGGTTCGTTGCGGAGTTAAATAAGGCTTGGAAAGGAATTGAGTCCGATGGCATCAGCAGGAATTTCAGAACAGTATAAGGCAGCGGCTGTTTTCAGCGGCTCAGGATTGATGCATTAGATTATCCGGAAGTTTAAAGGTTTATCCCTTCCGCCAGGCGAAATCGTCACGCAGGAAAAATGTATGAATTCTACGAACCGCAGAGCAGCTTTATAAGATGAAAGCTCGGCGGTATTTTTATATTGATACGGTTTGAAAACACGGTCTGCTTTATACTTAGGGCATGAACGAAGTTGATTTAAGGAGTTTTTTCCGATGGTTTGATTTGATTGGATTTTATATCAGAAAGGATTGAGTCCAAAATACCGTTTGATTTCTTACAAAGTAAATTAATCAAAGGAGATAGGATTCGATGGGCGATTGATTTTTCAATAAACATAATAAATCCGAAAGGCGTGAGTCCGAAATACGGATTGGTTTTTACGAGAAAAATTTATGATATATAAGGAGTACAGTCCCATGGACAGTTAAGCTTCTCTACGTTAAATTTTATTGAAAGGCGTGAGTCCAAAGAACAGGTCGGCTTTTTTGAGAATGTTTTTTGAATAAAACTAAGGAGTAAGTCCAATGAACACTTAAATCTTTCTTTAAAAAATCTGCTTGAAAGGAATTAGTCCGATGAACTGATTGTTTCTGTACGGTGAATTTTTTGAATAGCTTTAAGGAGTAAGTCCAATGAACACATAAGTTTCGGATATGTTTGATCTTTATAAAGGAGTTAATTCCAATGGAAAGATGATTTTTCCGAATGTCGATATGAAAGGCGTGAGTCCGAAAGATCAGATAAGCTTGATTGGATCTTGCGGTATCTTCAGAATTTAATCTGAGTTTACATAAAAGGACTGATTGTTTATGATTAGAGGATATAGATTCGTAATCTGAAGTGATTGGAGTGAGTCCGCCCGAAGAATCTGTCAGCGGTTTGACTTAAACCGCACTTAGTTTAAAATGTTCAGCCCTGCGGCATCAGGTCGATGCGGCAGGGCTTTTGTATTATAATGCTCTCGTTTCGTTTTTAAGCCAGTTTCTTTCAGCTTCGTCAAGATATGGAGAAAGTGTGTCAAATACTCTTTTCTGATAATTATTGTAAAGAAATATTTCTTTTTCGCTCATCATGGATCTTTCCACGGCGTCGGGGTCAAAGGGAACAAGAGTGAGATTCTCAAAGTACATAAATTTTCCGAAAGAATTTTCCCCCCGCGTTCTGCAAAGAAGGAGACTTTCCGTTCGTATGCCGTACCTTCCCTCAATATATATTCCGGGTTCGTCCGAAGTTATCATTCCCTCGTCAAGCTCGCAGTCATGCGATTTGATAAACTTCATGCGGATACCGTTCGGCGCCTCGTGAACGTTGAGAAGATAACCCACGCCGTGACCCGTTCCGTGATTGAAATCGCGTCCTATTTCATAGATGGGCATACGGGCGAGAATATCAAGATTTGCTCCGTGACAGCCGTATCTGAAAACAGCGTCCGCAAGATTCAGATGTCCGCGCAGAACAGCAGTGTAATCTCTTTTCATCTCATCGGTGGGATTTCCGAGGCAAACGGTTCTTGTAACATCGGTCGTTCCCTCAAGATAATGACCTCCCGTGTCGCAGAGAAGAAATCCGTCCGCAAGTATCTGCGAGTTTGATTTTTCGTCAGCGCTGTAGTGAACTACAGCTCCGTGCGCACCGTAAGCAATGATAGGCTTAAAGCTTTCTTCCACGTAGTTTTCCTGTTCTTTTCTGAGGGAGATCAGCATATCCGCCGCAGATAGCTCGGAATATTTTTCGGGTTCTTTTTTTATTCTGCAAATAAATTTTGTAACGGCGATACCGTCTTTAAGGTGAGCAATCCTTTCATTCTGAGCTTCGACGGGATTTTTCTTTGATTTTATCAGAGTGAGATTCTGACTGTCGATTATTTTTACGCCTTCGGGTATTTTCCCGCAGGCTTCGTAATTCAGTCTGCTTTTGTCGAGATAGACCGTGCTGTTATCAGGGAGTTCTTCAAGGAAAGAATAAAACTCATCATAAGGGTGAATGATTATTTCCCTGTCAAGCTTATCTGTGATATTTTTTATTTTTTTCTCGTTGATAAACAGGCGGAAATTATTATCGGTGAGAACTCCATAGGACAGCAAAACGGGATTATATTCCACATCATTTCCGCGAATGTTTAACAGCCAGCAGATATCATCGGGAGAAGAAAAAGCATAATAATCCGCTCCGCGTTCTTTCATCACGCCGCGGATAATTTCCGCTTTTTCCTTGTAGGAAAGTCCCGCGTATTTCACATCGAGGATAAAACCATCGGAAAAGGGAGGTGCGGGACGGTTTTTCCATATTTTCTCGAACAAATCGACGGAAATTATATTATCCTTTCCGATTTTTCCGGCTATTTTTTCAGCAAAGGAAGCGTTTACTGTTTTTCCGTCAAAACCGAGTTTCCCGTTTCCGATATTCTTTGCTATAAACTCCGAAACATTGAGAACATCTTTTTCGCCTGTTTTGTTGAGAACGAATTCCGTGTTTTTAAGTTCATTTTCAGCCTGAATAAAGTATCTTCCGTCCGTCCACAGCCCCGCGTATTTACCGGTGACGATGACGCTTCCCGCAGAGCCTGTAAATCCGCTGATATATTCTCTGCATTTGAAAAAATCCCCGACATATTCCGAGCCGTGGTAATCGTCGGTCGGGACATAGTACATATCTATCCCGCATTTTTTCATTTCCGCTCTCAAGGCGGAAATTCTTTCGGAAACAGTATTCATGTAATTCTCCTAAGAAAAGATCCGAGAAAACAAGCATTTTCTCGGATCAGGCGTTAAATATAAATGATCAGATGCCGTATTTGGTTGTGGAAACGGCGATACCGATACCCATAGTTGTTGCGACAGCGCAGGACTTGAAGTAAGCGCCCTTTGCGGCCGCAGGCTTAGCCTTAGCGACAGCGTCAAGGAGAGTATTGAGATTTTCGTCAAGCTTTTCCGCTCCGAAGGAAACCTTTCCGATAGGGCAGTGAATGATGTTTGTCTTATCGAGACGGTATTCGATCTTACCTGCCTTAGCTTCGGTAACAGCCTTAGCAACATCGGGGGAAACAGTTCCCGCCTTGGGGTTAGGCATAAGACCGCGAGGTCCCAATATCTTACCGAGACGTCCCACAAGACCCATCATATCGGGAGACGCGATAACGACGTCGAAATCCATCCAGTTTTCCTTTGTGATCCTGTCAACGAGATCCTGACCGCCCACATAATCAGCGCCTGCCGCCTTTGCAGCCTCATACTTGTCCTCTTTGCAGAATACGCAGACTCTGACATTCTTGCCCGTTCCGTTGGGGAGAATGACAGCGCCTCTTACCTGCTGGTCGGCGTGACGGGAGTCAACGCCCAGACGAATGTGGATCTCTACGGTTTCATCGAACTTTGCCTTGGCGTTTTTGCAGGCAAGCTCAAGCGCTTCCCTGGAATCGTATACCTTTGAAGTATCGACTGCCTTAGCGCTTTCAATATATTTTTTTCCGTGTTTCATTATTCAAATTCCTCCTAAAAGTGGTAACGATTTTCTACGGATAAAGGACATGACCTTATATCCTCCCACCGAAAAATATGGGACGGCGGATTACTTTTCGACCTCTACGCCCATGGAACGCGCGGTGCCCGCAACCATACTCATTGCGGATTCGAGATTTGCGGCGTTGAGATCGGGCATTTTTATCTCGGCGATCTTCTGAACCTGAGCCTTTGTGAGCTTTCCGACCTTGGTCTTGTTGGGAACGCCCGACGCAGTTTCGATTCCGAGTTCTTTCTTGATAAGAACCGCCGCGGGAGGAGTCTTTGTAATAAAGGAGAACGAACGGTCGGCATATACCGTAATAACCACGGGGATAATAAGACCGATATCATTCTTTGTTCTCTCGTTGAATTCCTTGGTGAACGCCATAATATTGACGCCGTGCTGACCGAGCGCGGGTCCTACCGGGGGAGCGGGCGTAGCCTTTCCCGCCGCTATCTGAAGCTTTATTAAGCCAACTACTTTCTGTGCCATAATTGCACACCTCCATAAAAAAGATGAATAACATTGTTCTGATTTTCTGATTTAATAATCAGCCTTAACCACCTGAGAAAGCTCAAGTGTTGCAAGAGTTTCTCTTCCGAACATGGAAACCTCGAGGTCAACGGTCATATCGTCGGTATTTATGGATTTAACCTTACCCGTAAAGCCTTCCATAGTGCCGCCTGATATCTTGACCGTATCTCCGACGGCGAAATTAACTTCAACAACTTTGTTTCTCTCGACGCCGAGCTGTCTGACTTCCTTTTCGGTGAGAGGGACAGGCTTGGAGCCGGGACCTACGAATCCGGTAACGCCTCTTGTATTTCTTACAATATACCATGAATCATCGGTAAGGATCATTTTAACGAGAACATATCCGGGGAATACCTTGTGTTCAACGTCATGGATCTTACCGCTTTCCGTCTGCTCCTTAACTATTTCCGTGGGAACGATAACTTCTTTGATAAGATCCTGAAGACGGCGGTTTTCAACTACCTGAAGGATCGTCTGAGCGACCTTATTCTCATAGCCCGAATAGGTATGAGCGACATACCATTTTGCTTCTTCCGACATATTATCTTCCTTTCAGAAATAATCATTTTAACCTGCGAGTTCCGTAATTGCTTTAAGAGCCGCCGTGAAAACCGAATCTATACCCGCCACCACGAGCGCGGAAATGCACATGACGGCGAGAACCACTCCCGTATTGTTGAGAACGGTTTTTCTCGAAGGCCAGACGACCTTTTTGAGTTCCGATTTAAGTTCGCGGAAGAATTTAACGGCCGCGTTCGGTTTTTTTGCGCCCGATTTGCCGTTTTTCTCGGATTTTTCCTTAGCGTTAACGATCTGTTCGGCTTTAGCCTCAGCCTGTTTTAAAGCGGAAGATTTTTCCGCAGTTTTTACGGCTGTATTTGAGTTAGGTTTCTTTTTAGCCGCAGACTTTGATGACTTTTTGCTTTTTGCCACTCCGAAGCACCTCTCTTACTTAGTTTCCTTGTGAAGAGTTTTTTTCTTGCAGAACTTGCAGTACTTGTACATTTCGATTCTGTCGGGGTCGTTCTTCTTGTTTTTCTTGGTGTTGTAGTTGCGCTGCTTGCATTCCGTGCAAGCGAGTGTAATTTTTACTCTCATATTCGGCACCTCCTGAATAATAAAATTAAGTCCGTTCGGACTTTCTGCCTCCCTCGTTAGAATGATACGGCGTATCATTCAGAGATTTTTTTCGCAGGCAAAAGCACGCAAAAAAATAAACCTCCGTAAGAGGTAACATTATTATACCGCACATTTTTAATTTTGTCAAGAGTTTTTCTCAAAAAAATTCAATATTTTGCATGATTTAATTTTTTGTACACAAAGTACGCGCAGATCAATTATCGGATTTCACATTATTTGAACCGAAATCGGCAAATCCGATAAACGTACCGGACGGCGAAAAAAATCAAAATACAGAAATTGTCCGCGTAATATGTAATATATAGTCAACGACATTGAAATTTGTACTTTCAGCCCACGCAAAAATCATATACGCAAATTTTTGCCTGACTTCAAGTCAAATTTCTGATGTCGCTGCTATACATAAATTTTTCTTGCGGAAAGTATAATAATATGATATAATTATACCGCGAAAGAAATTTAACGAATCGAGGAAAATATTATGAGAAGCACCGTAACCTATAAATATATCACGCAGAATGAAGATATTCGCACTTATATACGAAACGCCGACGCGGCGGTGGCGGCTCAGGGATATACCGAACATTCCTTCGCCCATGTCGAAAGGGTTGCAGCAAGCGTCGAAATGATACTGAAAGGAACAAACACCCCCGAAAGACAGACGGAACTCGGAAAAATAGCCGCTTATCTTCACGATATCGGAAATGTCATCAACCGTATCGATCACGCGCAGAGCGGCGCTGTCATGGCGTTTCGTCTGCTCGATAACCTCAATATGCCCGCCGAAGAAATATGCACCGTGATCTCGGCGATAGGAAATCACGACGAGCATACCGCGAAGCCCCTGAACGCCGTCGCCGCGGCTCTTATAATCGCCGATAAGACAGACGTCAGAAGAAGCAGAGTGCGAAATGTTCCCGAAGGCTTCATCGAGGATATCCACGACAGGGTGAACTACGCCGCGGAAAGATCCTCGCTCTTTTTCTCCGAGGATAAAAAAGCGCTTATTCTGGAGCTTACGCTCGATACAAAAATATCCTCGGTAATGGAATATTTTGAGATCTTTACCGAAAGAATGCTCCTTTGCAGAGAATCCGCCGCTTTTTTCGGTCTTGAATTCAGAGTAAGGGTCAACAATACGGAAGTTATGTGATTCATACAAAATATCATACATTTGTTCTGAAAAATTTGTGTATATTGTTATTTGACGCAGCCTCTTTTTCTCTTGACTTATTTTCGGAAAAGTGGTATAATAAAAGAGTATTTCAGTTACATCAGAGAGGACGTGAGGACAATGATAAATGCCGCCGAGGCTATGGTTAAATGTCTTGAAAAAGAAGGAGTCAGGGTCGTCTACGGATACCCCGGAGCGGCTATCTGTCCGTTCTACGACAAACTTTTTGACAGCACCGTTCACCATGTGCTGGTTCGTCACGAGGCTAACGCCGGTCACGCCGCAAACGGCTACGCGAGAATATCGGGAAAGCCCGCTGTATGCGTGGCTACGTCGGGTCCCGGCGCCACGAATCTTCTTACCGCTATCGCGACAGCTTATATGGACAGCGTTCCTCTTATCTGCATTACGGGTCAGGTCTCGACCTCCCTGATAGGCTCGGACGTTTTCCAGGAGGCTGATATCACAGGCGCGGCGCTTCCGTTTGTAAAACACAGCTACCTTGTGAAAAACGCTGCGGATATTCCGAGAATTTTCAAGGAGGCCTTTTATATCGCGGGTACGGGAAGAAAAGGTCCCGTCCTTATCGATGTCCCGGTTGACGTTCAGCAGGAAAAAATCAATTTCAACTACCCCGATTCCATCTCCATGAGAACCTATAAGCCCACCGTCAAGGGAAATATCATGCAGATAAAAAAGATAGCAAGCGCTCTCTTTTCAGCCGAAAAACCGCTTATCTGCGCGGGCGGAGGCGTTTTCCTCGCCGATGCAAAAAATGAACTTCTGGAATTCACCGAAAAAACGGGGATTCCTGCCGTTTCAACCATGATGGGACTTTCTGTCTATCCGTCAAATCACCCTCTCTATTACGGGATGATCGGTATGCACGGCGTAAATGCCGCAAACGAAGCAATGGCCCGCTGCGATACCCTCGTGCTTATCGGCGCAAGAGCGGGAGACAGGTCCGTATCCGATCCAAAAAAGCTTGCGTCTCACGCAAAGGTCATACATATCGATATTGACCCCGCCGAAATAGGTAAGAATATCCCCTCCGAATATCCCCTCGTGGGCGACTGCAGGCATATCCTGAGCGAACTTGTCAAATTCCCGTCGGACAGGGATTACTCCGAATGGAACAGGGAACTCTCGGAAATGAAAATACAGGTCGCCGAAAAGGAAGAAAACAAGGGCTTTGTCAATCCAAAGCTGTTTTTAAGACGTCTTTCGGGAATAATGCCCGAAAATACCATCTGCGTCCCCGATGTCGGGCAGAATCAGATATGGGCGTGCAATAACTTTGAAATGAAGCCTGCGGGAAGACTTATAGTAAACGGCGGAATGGGAACTATGGGATACTCTCTCCCCGCCGCTATAGGCGCGAAAATGGCAAGCCCCGATTCCGAGGTCGTTGCGGTCTGCGGCGACGGCTCGTTCCAGATGATGATGATGGAGCTTTCCACCATCGTTCAGGAAAAGCTTTCCATAAAGATTATTCTTATGAAAAACAAACGTCTCGGCATGGTAAGAGAGCTTCAGACAAACAGCTACAAGGACAGACAGGCGGCAGTCCGTCTCGTTGACAGCCCGGATTACGTAAAGCTTGTCTCCTCCTACGGCATACCCTCGGAAAGAGTCGAAACAATGCAGGAAGCTGAAGAAGCTGCGGTCAGAATGAAAGAAGCAAAGGGCGCGTACTTCATTGAGTGCAACGTTTACAAATATGAAACTTCCTTGTAATAAAATATTGAATTTTAAGGCTTAAAATATTAAGAGGACGGTTAAAGATATGAAACATACTATTTCGATTCTGGTTGAGAACCATGCGGGCGTTCTGTCCCGTGTTTCGGGACTTTTCTCCCGCAGAGGCTTCAATATCGACAGTCTCGCTGTCGGAGAAACGGACGACCCCACTGTTTCAAGAATCACCATTGTCGCCGATGGGGACGAGCATACCGCGCAGCAGCTTGAAAAACAGCTTAATAAGCTCGTTGATACGCTTAAAGTCAAAAATCTCGCTCCCTCGGAGCTTCTCGCGCGCGAGCTTCAGCTTATCAAAATAAACGCTCAGCCGAATCAGCGTAACGAGATTCTTACAATTTGCGATATCATGGGCGCGAAGATAGCGGATATCACTCCCACGACAATGACAATAGAGATCTCCGATACTACCAATCATTTAAAGCATTTCAGGGAGCTTATTTCAGGATACGGCATAAAGGAAATAGTCCGCACCGGTACCATAGCGATCCAGAAAGGCTCCGACACGATCAAAAAATAACCGAAAATATTTTGGGATAAAAGTCCCGATTTATTATAATACTTTTTTGGAGGAATTTCAGATGAATAAAATTTTCTATCAGGCTGACTGCGATCTGAGCAGACTTGACGGCAAGACCGTTGCTGTAATCGGCTACGGCTCGCAGGGTCACGCTCATGCTCTTAATCTTAAAGACAGCGGCGTAAACGTTGTTGTAGGTCTTTACGATGGCTCCAAGAGCAAGGCAAAGGCCGAATCCCAGGGTCTTAAGGTCGTTTCCGTCGAAGAAGCGGCTAAGGTCGGCGATATCATTATGATACTTATCCCCGACGAAAAGCAGGCTGAAGTTTACACAAAAAGCATTGCTCCCTATCTTACCGCAGGCAAGACTCTTGCATTTGCTCACGGCTTCAATATTCATTTCGGATGCATAGTTCCCCCCAAGGATGTAAACGTAATAATGATCGCTCCCAAGGCTCCCGGACACACCGTCAGATCGGAATATCAGGCCGGCAAGGGTACTCCCTGCCTTATTGCGGTCGAACAGGACGCAACGGGCGACGCATGGGATCTCGGTCTTGCATACGGTCTCGGAATCGGCGGCGCAAGAGCGGGTATCCTTGAAACGACTTTCAGAACGGAAACCGAAACCGACCTCTTCGGCGAGCAGGCTGTTCTCTGCGGCGGCGTGTGCGCTCTTATGCAGGCAGGCTTTGAAACTCTCTGCGAGGCGGGATATGACCCCAGAAACGCTTACTTTGAATGTATCCATGAAATGAAGCTCATCGTTGACCTTATCTATCAGTCAGGCTTTGAGGGCATGAGATACTCCATCTCCAATACTGCC
>CAZCUQ010000071.1:0-9391 GCA_964501705.1 uncultured Ruminococcus sp.
CCCACGGCCTCTACCACCCCAAGGTAGCGCTCTAGCCAAACTGAGCTACACCCCGTGTCAATCAACAAGTATATTATATCATAAAAAGCAAAGCTTGTCAAGTATTTCCGCAAATTTCAAAAGATAAATTTTCCTTGACAGCAACGTAATATTTGTTTATTTTGCACATATTGACATAATCGGCATAGTAATGTATAATATTATAGACGAATAAATTAAGATGGAAAGTGATTGAATGATTACATACAGAAAAGCCGAGCCTGCGGATATCAAAACGCTGATTTCCCTGCGTATGGAATATCTGACCGAAACCCACCCGGAAATGGGAGAAGAAATGTACAACAAAATAAGGGCACAGATACCCGGTTATTTTCAGGAGCATTTAAACCGAGATATTATCGTTTATCTTGCCGAGGACGGCGAAAAAGCCGCGGGCTGCGTATTCTTCGTGCTGATAAACAAGCCCGCAAGTCCCCTCTTTATTACGGGAAAAACGGGTACGCTCATGAATGTTCTCGTACTGCCCGAATACAGGCGTCGGGGAATAGGAAAAACTCTCGTACAGATGGCTGTGGACGACGGCAAAAAATGGGATCTTTCATATATTGAGCTTCGTTCCACAAAGGCGGGATATCCTCTTTACAAAGCTTCAGGCTTTTTGGAGGACAAGTCAATCTATATGTCCATGAAGCTGTTCTTTAAAGAATAAAAAATACCAAAAAACCTCCCGAAAATCTGCGGGAGGTTTTTCATATGAAAATGATCTCTTACTTGAGTTCAACAGTAGCGCCTGCTGCTTCGAGCTTAGCCTTGAGTTCCTCAGCCTCAGCCTTGGGAGCTGCTTCCTTGAGAGCCTTGGGAGCGGATTCAACAAGTTCCTTAGCTTCCTTGAGGGAAAGACCGCAAGCGTCCTTGACAGCCTTGATAACATCCATCTTCTTTTCGCCGTAGGAAGCGAGAACGACATCGAATTCAGTCTTTTCAGCTTCTGCGGGAGCTGCCGCTCCGGCTGGGCCGCCCGCAACTGCAATAGCAGCTGTTACGCCGAATTCTTCCTGAATAGCGTCTACGAGTTCGGAGAGTTCAAGAACGGTAAGCGTCTTGATTTCTTCGATCATATTTGTAATTTTTTCCGAAGCCATGATAATAATCTCCTTTATAATTTTTAATTAGCCGCGCAAAGCAAATAATTATGCCGCACCTTCCTCTGCTTTTTTGTCCGCAACCGCCTTGATAGTAGCGGCAAGCTTCTGCATGGGTCCCTGAAGAGAGCCGACGAGCTGTGCAAGAAGAACATCCCTTGAGGGAATCTTCGAGAGAGCCTTTACTCCGTTTTCGTCATAGATAACGCCGTCAACATAACCTGCTTTAAGGTTGAAGTAGTTGTCATGAGCATCCGCGAATTTTCCGAGAATACGCGCAGGAGCCGTCTGGTCATCATTGGAAACCGCGAAAGCCGTTGTTCCCTCAAGAACATTTGTAATCTCGTCCATTCCGGCGTTTTTGAACGCAAAACGAAGCATAGTGTTCTTTTCTACGAAGTAGGTAACGCCCGCCTCACGAAGCTCTCTTCTGAGCTTGGTGTCATCCTCAACGGAAATTCCCTTATAATCAACGAGAACACCCGCGCAGGAATTTTTAATGGTTTCGGTAAGAGCGTCTACCTTAGCTTTCTTTGATTCAAGAATTTTTTCGCTTGGCATAGTAATTTCACCTCCAACAAAATGATAAACTATCCCATTCAAAAGAAAAATCCTTTTTCCGAAAAGAAGAAAAAGGATACAAACATCTTAAATGCATATTATCTTTTTCCTCGGCAGGAATTACGGATATTAAGTCCACCTGCTGTCTTTAGAATACGATAGCTTGTCTTATCAGACATAAATATGATATCACACCGACAAGTATTTGTCAATAGTAATTATTTACAATTTCAAAAGAAATATTCGCTAAATAGCAAGCGTTTTTACCAAGGACTGTCTGATTTTTACATTTATAGTCTTTCCGAAGCGACAGTCATTGCGGCGAGTCACCGTTCATGCTCTCAAATTGCGTTAATTCGAGATTTGCAGGCATAACGAGAACGACATTTACGGAATAATCGGAGTATCAGAAGCCATTCGGATTATTTTTTATAAATCTCCATGAATCCTCGCACATTTCGTCAAGATCCTTAGTTGTTTTCCAGTTAAGCTCGCGAAGAGCCTTTGAAGGATCGGCGTAGCACTCGGCGATATCGCCCGCGCGTCTGTCCGTAATGGTATAAGGTATTTTCACGCCGCTTGCCTTTTCAAATGCCTTTACGATATCAAGCACGGAGTATCCGATACCCGTACCGAGATTCCAAATTCCCACGCCTTTCATGGTGCGGAGCTTCTCAATAGCCTTGAGATGTGCCGCCGCCAGGTCAACGACATGAATATAATCTCTTACTCCCGTACCGTCATGGGTGGGGTAATCGTTTCCGAAAACTCGAAGCTCAGGTCTTTTCCCGACCGCGACCTGTTGTATGTACGGCATAAGGTTGTTCGGTATTCCCGCGGGATTTTCTCCGATTTTTCCGCTCTTATGAGCGCCGATAGGATTAAAGTATCTCAAAAGCGCTATGCTCCAGTTGCTGTCCGAAACACAGATATCCTGCAAGATCTGTTCAATGAAAAGCTTTGTGGAACCATACGGATTTGTTGTCGAAAGCGGGAAATCCTCTGTAATGGGAACAGTTTTCGGGCTTCCGTAGACAGTTGCCGACGAGCTGAAAACTATCGTTTTGCAGTCGTGTTTTCTCATAACATCTACAAGAGTGAGCGTTCCCTCAATATTATTGTGATAGTATTCTATAGGTTTTTCCACGGATTCGCCGACTGCCTTTAGTCCCGCAAAATGAATCACCGCTTCTATATTGTTTTCCGAGAAAATCTTTTCCATATCCTCGCGGCAAAGCATATCCGCCTTATAGAATCTGAAATCCTTTCCCGAAATTTCGCGGATAAGGTCAACCGCTTTTTCCTTGGAATTTGAGAAATTATCGAACACCACGATATCTTCGCCCGCGCCGAGAAGCTCGATACAGGTATGTGAGCCGATATATCCCGCGCCGCCGCTTACCAAAATAGCCATATGCAGATCCTCCGTTTAATTATTTTTTGTTCTTTCTAATTTATTATATCACAGTTTTCAGATAAGTCAAGAATGATTTTAGGACTTATCACTTCTTTCGGCGAAAAACTGCGGCATTTCAGACAACTGCGTTGTTTGCATAGCTGCAGTGTATGACAGACCTGAATCCGGGATATTCAGAGTAAGAATAAAGGCTGCGTTTTTTTGCAGCCTTTATTCTTTTTAATTTATTCCACTCTGTTGACCTTAAATTTGTCAACCTGTTCCTTGAGCATAGAAGCCTGTCCGTTAAGCTCTTCGCAGGAAGCCGCGCTTTCTTCAGCTGTTGCGGAGTTCTGCTGAACGACCTCGGATATCTGCGAAAGACCTGTTGTAACCTGAACGACTGCGGCAGCCTGTTCTTCGGAAGCTACCGAGATATCTTTTATAAGTTCGTTTGTCTTAACGGTCATATCGGAAACCTCAACCATAGAAGCTTCGCTCTCTTCAGTCAGCTTACCGCCCTTTTCGACAGCGTCGAGAGTACTCTCGATGATAACGGATGTCTGCTTGGAAGCCTCATCGCTTTTTCCCGCAAGAGAACGAACCTCATCCGCCACAACAGCGAAGCCCTTGCCCGCGTCACCTGCTCGTGCTGCCTCAACTGCGGCGTTAAGAGCAAGAATATTTGTCTGGAAAGCGATATCCTTGATAGTGTTGATGATACTTGCCGCCTGTGCGGATTTTTCCTTGATATCCGCCATGGCGTTTCTGAGTTCGACCATTTCCTCGGACTGCGCTTTGACCTTGCTGAGAGCCTCTGACGAAAAGTTTTCCGCGCTCTTCGCGTTATCCGCGTTTGTCTTGATCTTAGCGGAGATATCGTTGATAGTAGCCGAAAGCTCCTGAATGGCGGCTGCCTGGCGCGTTGTACCGTCGGCAAGCAGCTGAGAACCGGTAGCGATCTGATAAGAACCCGATGTAACTTCGTTTGCCGAAAGATCGAGATTATTTACAACAGCACCCAACTCCTTCTGAATGGAAATCATAGCCTCCTGAATAGCCTTGAAATCGCCTATGTAGTCGATCTTTATTTCTTCGGTGAAATCTCTGTCGGCCATAGCGCCCATAACTCTTGTGATGTCGGATATGTAAGTTGCAAGCTTTTCCTTGGTTTCCCTGAGGCTTGTGACCATGTCGCCGATTTCGTTCTTGGGGAGCTCGATATTTTTATCGTTGGACGCAAGATTTCCCTGTTCCATTGTTTCCGTAATTTCGGAAGCGTATATAACGGGCTTGATAATTCGCTTATTGACGATATATGTGATGATGAAAGACGCGCAAATAACAGCGGCTATACCGATAATAACGATTATAATGATGGCGTTGCGGAGCATACTGTCATCCTCGGCTGTGGTAATACCCGTCAAATAAGCGCCGAGAACTTCGCCCGAGTTATTTTTGATAGGCTTGATAACAGCTCTGTGGTTTCTGCTGAATATTACGATTTCGCCCGAAATCGTCTCGCCATTGTCAATAACTGTCTGCTTTGTTGAATCCGCCATAGCCGTTCCCACAGCGGAAGAACCGTCCTCCTTGGTATTTGTTGAAGATATTCTCATGCTGCCCGAGAAAAGAGTAACCTCGCAGAGACTTGCTTTCTTGATATCCTGTACATACTGCGTATCGGAGAAATTATAGCACATATAAGCCGTTCCGACCTGATTGCCCGCATCGTTTACAACATCCTCGACCGCGATATAATAGAGAGATTCTCCTTCTTTTGCGTAGAAATCGTTCTCAGTGACATCGGCGAGATTGATTCCGTTGATCTCACTGCTCTGCCAGAGGATATTTCCGTCCTTGTCAGCGGCAACGCCCTCAACGGCGGAATTTTTGATATACGGAGCAAAGCACGTAGCGAGCGTTTCCGTATCCTTCTGCGGGATAGCATCTACAACATCGGGGTTGTCCGCAAGGATAGAGCAGTAATCCGTCATATTTGACTTATATGTTTCCATTTCGCTGTCAAATGTGCTGCTGGCGGATTCCGTCTGACTTTCAAGGGATTTGTCGATAAGATTGTTAAACTGTATGCTGCTTACCACTCCGATGAAAAGTACGGTAATCACAAGCATGATTATAATAGATGATAATAAAGTTTTGCCGACTCTCGACATGGTGAATACCTCCCAAGGATATATTACTGATTTAAAGCGTTATGTTTTCGCTTTCAAACTATTAATAATTATACCATGTGAAAAAAAATTTGTCAATAGATAAAGCATAATTTGTCGGATAACACAAATTTACGCAAAAAATCTTTGACATTTTAAACATTTAATATCATAAAAATATTTGATTTATTTACCGGGATTCTCACAAAGATCTCCCCGAATCCTTTTCGGGGAGATCTTCCGGAAATTCCGAAAACAGCTTATCTCTTTACGTTGAAAGCGCCCATCTGCGGATAAACAGCGCTTGCTCCGAGATCTTCCTCAATCCTGAGAAGCTGGTTGTACTTAGCGACTCTTTCGCTTCTGGAGGGAGCGCCCGTCTTGATCTGACAGGTGTTGAGCGCAACAGCGAGGTCGGCGATGGTAGTATCGGCCGTCTCGCCCGAACGGTGCGAAGAAATCGCGGTATAACCCGCCTTGTGAGCCATTTTAATGGCTTCGAGAGTTTCGGAAACGGATCCTATCTGATTGAGTTTAATGAGTATCGAGTTGCCGGCGCCGAGGGAAATGCCCTTGGAAAGACGCTCCGTATTTGTAACGAAGAGGTCGTCTCCGACGAGCTGAACCTTTCCGCCGAGCTTTGCGGTCATTCTCTGCCAGCCTTCCCAGTCCTCTTCATCAAGACCGTCCTCAATGGAGATAATGGGATACTTCTCAACGAGAGAAGCCCAGTGGTCGATAAGCTCATCGGAAGTAAACTCCTTGCCCGACTTAGGCTGCTTGTAGAAGCCCTTTCCCTTTTCACTCTTCCATTCGGAGGAAGCGGCGTCCATAGCTATCATGAAATCCTTGCCCGGCTCATATCCGGCAGCCTTGATCGCCTCAAGGATAGTTTCGATGGTTTCTTCATCGCTTGAAAGGTTGGGAGCGAAGCCGCCCTCGTCGCCTACGGAGGTAGCAAGACCCTTGGACTTCAATATTTTAGCGAGATTGTGGAAAACCTCCGCACACCAGCGGAGACACTCCTTGAAAGAGGGAGCGCCGACAGGCATGATCATGAATTCCTGAGTATCAACAGTGTTTGTCGCGTGAGCGCCGCCGTTTAAGATATTCATCATGGGAACGGGGAGCTTGTTGCCCTGGATACCGCCGAGGAATCTGTAAAGGGGAATATCAAGAGAAGCGGCAGCGGCTCTCGCGCAGGCAATGGAAACAGCGAGGATAGCGTTTGCGCCGAGCTTGCTCTTGTCCTTGGTTCCGTCAGCCTTTATCATAGCGCCGTCAACCGCGTAGATGTCCGAAGCGTTCATGCCGCAGACAGTTTCGCTTATGACCGTGTTGATATTTTCAACAGCCTTGGTAACGCCCTTGCCGAGATATCTTGACTTATCTCCGTCACGAAGCTCAAGAGCCTCGAATTCACCCGTGGAAGCGCCGCTGGGAGCGGTTCCTCTTGCAACGGTGCCATCGGCGAGAGTAACCTCCGCCTCAACTGTCGGATTTCCTCTCGAATCAAGAATTTCTCTGCCCTTAACGCTTACAATTTCCAGATAATCCATAATTTTAACAACTCCTTAAAATTTTTCCCGAAAATTCCGGGAATTTTTTTGAATCCGTCCTCAAAACGGTTTCAACATAATTATATTTTAACATATATTACTGTTTTAGTCAAGTATTTTTTTATAAATTCACCAAAATTTTAATTTCCCTGAACTGAGCGGAAAATTCTTTCTTAAAAGATCAGATTTTTTTCAAAAAACTCTTGATTTTTTTTTCCCTGTATGATATAATATATAAAATTATGATTTTTATACATGAAAATCAACATGAAAGCTATTGTGAAAGGAAAGGTAATAAATGACGATTCTTGAGATCATTTCGGGCGGGATTCTTATTGTTCTCTCCGTACTTATTATAGGAGTAACAATTTCCCAGACCCAGAAACAGCAAAGCATGACCTCCGCCGTAAGCGGTACGAGCAATACCGACAGCTTCTACGGAAAACACGGCGGCAATACTAAGGAAAAGGCTCTCGAACGCCTCACAAAGGGTATGACGATCGTTTTCTTCATTCTTATTCTCGCCGTAAACTTTATCGACGCTTTTGCCGGAAAAATCGGACAGTAACAAACAAATACGATTCCCTGCGGACGCCGCAGGGAATTTTTATGGAAAGCCATGAAATATATTTTTTTATTCAAACCCGATGAAAAGCATGAACGCGATCTCTCCCCGCTCAGGCTTGTAAGAGAAGCTTTTTCGGGCAGAGGAAAAGTCCGCGATTTCATCTTTAAAGAAGTCTTTTCCGATGACGAGATAAAAACCGCCGTCCGCCGCTATGCCGAAAAATTCCGCAAAGACGTGTGCTTTTTTGCCTGCGGAGGAAATGATATCGTTCTGTCAATGGCGGAAACTCTCGCTTTTTCGGATATTCCCATGGGGATAATCCCGTTCGGACAAAACGATCTTGCCCGTAAAATTTACGGAGAAGACTGTACTCCCGATTCAGTTTGCGCGGATATGGGACTCTTTGAAAAGCCCGTTATGCGTTTTAAAAAAATCGACGTCGGAGAGGCTAACGGAATGATCTTCACAAATTTATTGTCGGCGGGCTTCGATGAAAAACGCTTCTCGGCAGCGCGAAGGCTTTACGAAAAGATACCGCTTAGCAGAAGAGTTTCCCGTAAGATAGGCTTTGCCTGTGCGCTTATGAGCAATAAAAAACAAAAGGCAAAGCTCTCGCTTGAGGTTTATCAGGACATTAACAGCGTAACACGCGAATTTACTTATGAGCATGAAACGGAATTCTCCCTGCTGTCGATTGCGAATTCGGGATACTCGGAGGGAAGAAAAATTTCGGACTGTTCCTCGCTTTTCGACGGCAGACTTGAAGCGTGCATTATCTCCCCGTGCAGCTTCGCGGAGTATCCTTACGTCAATGAAATATACAAAAGAGGCGTTGCCGATATTTCCGACAAAACCAAAGTTCTCACGGTTACGGGCGGAAAAATTTCCTCCCTCCGCGAAAAACCCATAGCTTTTCTCATTGACGGCAGATCACATACAGCCGATGAAATAAACGTTGCGGTACGCAGAAAAGCGCTGAAGATCTGCGCTCCCTATTTGAACGAAACGGAGAAATAAAATGAAAATAAAATTCCATCTTCCCGATTTTTACGGAAATTACAGAATGAATCTTCTCTTCGCGGACGAGATAAAGCGCCGCCCCGGATTCTTTTATGACAATATTGAGATCGCTTCGTCATACGGCTGTTTCCCGCCCGCTCTGTGGAACGGCGGAAGAACCGTCGTTGGCGCGGTCAGAAGAGAAAAGATAGACTGTATCATAAAAGAATACAATTCAAGAGGTATCCCTATAAGGTATACTTTCACGAATCCTCTTGTGACCGAAAGCGATCTTGACGACCCGTTCTGCAATATGATAACAAGAGCGGCTCACAACGGACTTAACGAAATAATCGTAAACAAACCCTGCCTTGAGGAATATATCCGCAAAAAATATCCGAAATATCCCATTATTTCTTCCACGGTAAAACAGATAGAAAATCCTGACGATTTAAACGCCGAGCTTGAAAAGGATTATAAGCTGGTCGTTCTTGACTACAACTGGAATCACGACTATAAGACACTCGAAGCGATAGAAAAAAAGGATAAGATCGAACTTTTAATTAATCCTTACTGCACTCCGCACTGCAAAAGAAGAAAAGCACACTACGAATATCTCGGCAGGATCCAAAGAATACATAACGAGAGCGTTTTCGGAAACAATCCTTCCGCGCCCGCAATAAATGAGAAATTTTCCTGCCCGAATATGAGTATTGATTTCTATCGCGCGGGCAAGCTGGGCAATTTCATCACAAACAGACAGGTTTACGAAAAGCTTTATCCTATGGGCTACAGTAATTTCAAAATAGAGGGACGAATGATCCATGCCGCGGATATTCTCGAAAGCTTCTGCTACTATCTGATAAAGCCTGAATACCGCGATGAACTTCGACTTAAATTTCTTAAATCTCTTCTTGAAAGAAAGTAATAAAACCGCCTTTTTCGGGCGGTTTTATATTTAGTCAGCGACATTAGAAATTTGACTTGAAGTC
>CAZCUQ010000072.1:0-2763 GCA_964501705.1 uncultured Ruminococcus sp.
GCTTGACTTCAAGTCAAATTTTTAATGTCGTTGACTATAAAAGGAACACGTTGTATTTCCTCGTTGAGATTAAAAGAACAGACGGCAACAGTATAACATTTTTTTGAAAATAATCCGGCTTTTTTCGGATAATCCGCAATTTTTCCCAAAAAACAGGAAAAAGCACAGGATGAAAAAATAATGTTAAAAATAAAATTATTTTCTAATTTTTATTTAACCTTTTTCACCTTGTAATTTAATTTTAATGAGTTATTATATATACGTAAACAGAAATCCTGTATAAAACATCACACCGAAAACGGCAGCACCCGCTTTCGGAAGAAGTCAGACATTAAACGAAAGGAAGTATCGCTATGGACGAAATGAAAATGGCGGAGGAGATTGTCAAAAGAACAGGCGTAAGCTACGCCGAGGCAAAGGAGGCTCTCGACGCTTCGCACGGCAATATGCTGGACGCGGTCATTTACCTTGAAAACAAAGGAAAAAAAGTAAGAAACGCAAAATGCACAGCAGCCGTTTCGGGGCTTTGGAATTTTCTTCGCACGGCTTTCGAGTTCCTCGTAAACACGTCGGTGAGGATTTGTTACGAAGGAGAAGAAAAGTTTTCTTTGCCGCTTTTGGCAGTGCTTGTTTTCTTTGAATTCCTGTTTCCCGCAGCGGTCATCGCCCTGCTTTTCGGCTGCACCTTCAGCATTGACAAAAGCAGCAGGGAAAAACCCTATCAGAGCACCTCTTGCAGAAACGGTGAAAGCTACGGCTTCAACGCTCAGCTGAGAAAGTGACGCGCCCACTCCTCGGCGTTGTCCGGCAGCCGTATCCGCATATTCCGGCGAAAGAGAAAAACGCGGATACGGCGAGGAGCGCTCCTTTTTAATTGAATTACAATAAAATCTCATAATGAAAAATTTATGATCTTTGTGAATAAAGCTTGAATGTAAATAAAACTTTTTTAATTATGGAAATTCCTCTTGAAATCGATAAAAGAGTATGATATAATAATTATAATAATTAAAATGCGATTTTTGTACTTTTCGGGAGGGATATTATGAAAAAGATCAAAGGCTTCACACTTATCGAATTAATTGTCGTTATAGCTATAATTGCCGTATTGGCAGGTATTCTGGTTCCGGTTATGATCAGTTACATTAACGACGCCAAGCTTTCAAAGGCGAATGCCAACGCCAAGCAGGTATACAGTACCGCCGCAAGCTATGCCGCAGCCTGTGAAAAGGAAACGTCAGATCAGATACCCGATCTTTCTTCTCAGCAGATCCCAAGCATACCTGCTGACCGGATCGTTCCGTATGACGGGCAGCACCTGTTGGATTTCATGGGAAAGGTCTTCGGTCCTTCCAATGATCACGCGGGGTTCGTTTCCGTAAAATTTGAAGACAATACACTGAGAAAAGCGGCATGGACAGATTCGACAAGTTCAGACATGGTCGGAATTTATCCCGGCTCCGCAGATAAGCCCGGCGCAAGCATGGATCTTTCGGGCGGCTGATTTTTTCCTCTTTGACAATTTATTCGCAGCTTGTCGGAAGGCAGGACGAAATCCTGCTTTTTCGCTTATTTTCAGAAAGGAGAACCGTTATGGGTTCATATCAGGAGAAAGCGGATACCCTTGCTAAACGGTTCGGAATTTCCCCCGCAGAGGCTATGAAAGCACTTGAGGAATGTGACGGCGATATTCTCGACGCGGTAAGTCTCCTTGAGTGCAAAGGAATTATAAAAAGAACATCCGCTTCATACCGTTCGGACGGTCGGGGAGGATTGGGACAAAGCAGCGGAAACAGTGTGCGTCAGCTTTACAGAAATACGGAAAACCCTGAAAGCTATGGCTTTGATTCGTCAAACAGAATGGGCGCGGGCGGCGGTCTGAAGGACGCTGTCGAAAAACTGTGGGAGATCTGCATTACCTATAAAATCGCCGCTGTGAAAAATGAAGAAATTATTATAGCCGTTCCCGTTATTGTGACGGCAGTGCTTGTTCTGTGCGCTTTTCCCTTTACTGTTTCCGCTGCGGTCATCGGACTTCTCGCGGGGTGCAGATACGAGATAATAAAATAGGTAAGGACATATGGCTGAAAAAATTTTGATAATTGAAGATGAGACAAATCTTGCGAGATTTATCGAACTGGAGCTTATTCACGAGGGCTATGATACGGCAAAGGCGGATGACGGAAGAATAGGGCTTGAAATGGCTGAAACGGGAGAATACGATCTTATTCTCCTTGATATAATGCTCCCCGGACTGAGCGGTTTGGAGGTGCTTCGCCGCATAAGGAAAAGATCCGATGTTCCCGTGATAATGCTTACCGCCCGCGACGCGGTCACGGATAAGGTTTCGGGACTTGATATGGGCGCTAACGACTATATAACAAAACCGTTCGCCATAGAAGAACTGCTCGCGAGAATCAGAGCGGTTCTCCGTCAGACGGAAAATGCCCGCACGGGAAATTCCCCCGAAAACGGCACGGGAGAAATTCTCGAATATATGGGAGTGAGAGTCGATACCGCAAGACGAACCGTTACATACAAGGATAAGCCTGTTGAGCTTACAAACCGCGAATTCATGCTACTTGCCGCTCTTCTTGAAAACAAGTCGATAGTTATGTCGAGAGAAGCTCTTCTTGAAAAGGTCTGGGGCTACGATTACATGGGCGAAACAAATGTGGTTGACGTTTACATAAGATATTTAAGATCAAAGCTTGACGATGTTTTCGGAATACACCTGATCTCAACCGTCCGCGGAGTAGGATA
>CAZCUQ010000072.1:2773-9337 GCA_964501705.1 uncultured Ruminococcus sp.
TATGTCATCAAATAAATCGAAAGAGCACAACCCCGGTGAAGATAAATCTCTTGCGAGACAGATAAACAGCTATTGGCTGAATTCGTCTCTTTCTGATTTCGTTTCTATCGATATAATTGCCGTCTTTACGGCGATCATCGCAAAAATCGCCGTAAGCGAGACAAGAAGCGGAATAAACGAAATACTCATACCAAGATATTTTGAAACGGAAAACGGAGAGATAATTTATCATTTTGCGAAGTTTTCGGAAAATTACACAGCTTTTTTTATGTACCTCGCTTTTATTGCGGCGGTGATCACCGCAGTTCAGATAATAATGCTGATAAAAGGCTCTGTTAAGGGCGGCAGAGAAGCGCGCAGGATACTGAGTCCTATAAATGATATTGCCGTATCCGCGGTAGATATCGCATCATCGGATATTTCCGCCGTTACGATCGAAAATGAAAGGGAGGAGCATCTTTCCGATCTTCAGCACGCTATCGATAAGATTGATCCGTCGGCAAATGTTCATATCCACACGGGAAACAGCGACCTTAAAGGTCTTGAGGACGCCGTAAATTCGCTTATAGACAGAATGACGCAGTCTTATATGAGACAGGCGCAGTTTGTAAACGACGCTTCGCACGAGCTTCGCACTCCGATCGCCGTGATAAGAGGCTACGCCGATATGCTTGACCGCTGGGGAAAAACCGATGAAAAGGTTCTCGATGAATCCGTCTGCGCGATAAAAAACGAATCGGAGCATATCACTGAGCTTGTTGAACAGCTTCTTTTCCTCGCAAGGGGAGATAACGGAAAAATGAAGCTTGAAATGGATATCTTTTCTCTTTCGGATATGCTGGAGGATGTCTGCGACGAATATGAGCTTATCGACAAGAATCACATATACGTGTACACTTCTGAAAATAAGATCAACGCATTCGGCTGCCGGTCTATGATAAAGCAGACAATTCGTATCCTTACCGATAACGCGAAAAAGTATACTCCCGACGGCGGAGAAATAACTCTCCGCGCGCGAAGAACGGTCAGAAACGATGTATGCTTCGATGTTGTCGATACGGGTATAGGAATGGAACAGTCGGAGATAAACCACATTTTCGAGCGCTTTTACCGCGCCGACCCCGCAAGGACGCGTGGAAACGGCGGTTCGGGACTCGGTCTTTCCATAGCGAAAATGATAATCGATTATCACGGAGGAAGCTTTGAGGTATCAAGCTGTGTCGGAATCGGAACAAGAATCACCGTTATTCTGCCGAGACTCAATTCGGACAGCGAATTTACCTTAAACGATGAAAAGCTCCCCGAAGAGAGCATTCCTTTTACGAAAAAATAAATTTATCGAGCGCGTATGCGATACCGTTTTCGTTATTGGAGCGCGTTACAAAATCTGCGGCAGCAATTATTTCGGGAGTGCTGTTCTCCATGGCGATTCCAAGCCCTGCCGCCTTTATCATTTCAAGATCGTTTTCGCTGTCTCCGAAAGCTATTGTTTCCGATCTGTCTATTTTAAAATACTTTGCCGCGTCGTTGAGACCCGTTCCCTTACTTATTCCCTTTTCGGTTATTTCCAGATTGTTCATTCCGCCGCAGACCACGGTGATCTCAGGGATATTTTCAAGCATGATCCTTACGTCCTCACGGTGGATAAAACCCCCGTTATTGTCAGCGGCAAAGTTAAGAGTGAATTTCTGCACTCCCCTATCGCTTTTTTCGATATATTCCGAGAGATCGTCAACATAGTTGCGGGAATTTCTGATGAAATCCTTCATGGCTTGGCTGACCGGAAGATGGTCAATAAGTTCCTTCTCCGATGTTTCCTTATAAGCGGCTCCGCCGATGAAAGCGTCCACGGAAATATCAAAGCGCCGGAGCTTTTGAAGAATTTCAAGCGCTCTTTCTTTCGGCATCGTATGTTCGGCTATACATTCTTTTGTTTTCAGATTGTAAACAGCCGCTCCGTTGCAGGTTATGGCGCAATCGAACACGGGAAGAAATACCTGAAAAACTCCCCATAACATTCTGCCCGTGGCGGGAAGAATTATTATCCCCTCATCATGCGCTCTCATGAGCGCTTTTTCCGTTTCGGGAAGAATTTTTTTATCATCGGTAAGAAGCGTTCCGTCATAGTCGAGAGCTATCAGCTTATATTTCATAAATTATCTCCTTTTTTACAGCTTTCCCCCGTCTTTTGAAAAGGCGGGGGAATAATTTTTTTAGATATCAAATATCAACGAAGTACTGTCTCGGATCCTTTGGATTTATCCTTACGACAACTTTTTGGTCGGAGAGTTTCTGTGCGGGATTTGTCGGCAGATTTTTTGCTTTGTACTTATATAATTTATTGGTTTTCGGATCTCTCCACTCGCAGAAAACGTTGTAATGAACATTTCCCGTGCCTTTTCCGACAAGGTATTCCTTAATTCCCGTAACCTTTGCAATGACATTTTCGCCCTTTTCGATCAAAGCTTCGTTGATAGCGGCATAGACCGCGGCAATGAAGAATAATCCGGCGAATATGTAAAGAACCATAGGTATGAACTTAAAAAGCAGATTTTCAAGCGGCGTGTTGTCAGCGACAATAAGCGGTTTTATAACAAGAGTATGGACAAGTATGGCGGCTGCAAGGAAAATGACCGCTCCGATGAGCGCCAGTATCGCCGAGCGCAGATATTCGTGTCTTTTCATTTAATTTACCTCTTTGTAAATCGTTATACGTTGAATCTGAATAAAACTATGTCTCCGTCCTGCATGATATATTCCTTGCCCTCTGAACGGACAAGTCCTTTTTCTTTTGCGGCGGTCATTGTGCCGCATTTCATGAGGTCGTCAAACGAGACGACCTCGGCACGGATAAATCCCTTTTCAAAATCGGTGTGTATTTTCCCCGCCGCCTTCGGAGCCTTTGTGCCTTTTGTGACAGTCCATGCCCTCACCTCCGGCTCACCCGCCGTAAGGAAAGAAATAAGACCCAAAAGCGCATAACCCTCCTTGATTATTCTGTCCAGTCCCGAAACCTCAAGTCCCAGCTCGGAGAGGAACATTTCCTTATCTTCTCCGCTCATATCGGCGATCTCCGCTTCAAGCTCCGCGCATATCGGGAGTACGGCGGAATGTTCTCTTTCGGCAATTTCTTTTACGACTTTATAATGCTCCGAATTCTCGATATTATTCTTGAAATCGTCCTCGGATAAATTTGCCGCGTAGATCACGGGCTTTGCCGACAGAAGAGGAGTAGACCTTATGATTTCCTGTTCTTCCTCGGAAAATCCGTAGGAGCGCGCCGGGCGGCCCTCTTCGAGATGGCTTTTCAGCTTTTCGAGAAAATCTATTTCCGTCTGATATTTTTTGTCACCCTTTACCATTTTTTTGGCGCGTTCTGTTCGTCTGTCGATAAGCTCCAGATCGGAAAAGATAAGCTCCAGATCAATAGTTTCGATATCCCTTGCGGGGTTTATGCTGCCGTCTACATGAACGATATTGTCATTTTCAAAGCAGCGCACCACGTGAACGATCGCATCGACCTCGCGTATATCTCCGAGGAATTTGTTTCCGAGACCCTCGCCCTTGGACGCGCCCTTTACAAGACCGGCGATATCGACAAATTCGAGAGTCGCGGGGGTGAATTTCACGGGGTGATACATTTCCCTGAGCTTATCGAGCCTTTCATCGGGAACGGAGACTATCCCCACATTAGGCTCGATGGTGCAAAACGGATAATTTGCGGATTCGGCTCCCGCATTGGTGAGAGCATTGAAAAGAGTGCTTTTCCCCACGTTCGGGAGACCAACCATACCTAATTTCATTTTAACAATTCCTTTTTACGCGTATTTTTATTATTCCTCGTCCTCGAATTTAAGGCTCTTGACATATTCGTCGGCGTCGAATTCTTCGTCCGTGGGAACGGCTTTTCCAAGCTTTCTCCTGGTGTGGCCGGCCGCGCATACGCTGCCGAGTATCATTCCGATAAAGAAAGCGCCCGCAATAATAATAAGCGCAAGACCTTTTGTGAGAGTGACCTCTTCCCTTGTATTTTTATCCACTGCCGCAAGTATTTCTTTGAGCATGATTATCAATCCTTTCGTATTAATATCCGATATGTTTATTATAATACATTTTCTCAAAAAATGCAATAGCTTTTAAAAAAATTTCCGCAAACAAAAATCACCGCAGAAAAACACGGTGATCTGTTTTTTTATTTATTCGTCAAGGCAGGCGTCGAGAGAATCCGTAATTGCCGTTTTATCCATGTGCTGACCGATGAAAACAAGCTTTACTTCTCTGTCACCATATTTTTCGTCCCAGTCGTCGGCAATATCGGGGTACTGCTTCAGGAGCTGTTCACGTTCGCCCGCAGGAGCGGAAGCAAACCATCTGCCCGATTCGGTTGCTGTTATCTGAACGCCCGACTGCTCGAAAACATATGCCGTATCGCGGTTATTTGAGAACCAGATCATTCCCTTTGTGCGGATAACGCCCTTAGGCCAGTTTTCCGCCCACGCCTGAAGCTTTTCTTCATTAAACGGACGGCGGCGGTGATATACAAAGGTTCCTATGCCGTATTCTTCCGCCTCGCCTTCTTCATCGTTATGTTCATGATCGTGGTGATGATGTCCGTGTTCATGTTCCTCATGTTCACCGTGTCCGTGATGTTCATGTTCGTCCTCGTCATGATCATCGTCCTTTTCCTCGTAAGCCTTTGCCCAGCCTGCCGAGGTAACGGCTTCTTCAAAGTCATAGCAGTTGGTATTCAGGATATCGCTTACGGGAACTTTTCCGAAAGAAGCTTCGATAATACGGGCTTTCGGCTGAAGCGCCCTTATCATTGCCCTGACCTTTCCTATCTGTTCGGGAGATACCTTGTCCACCTTGTTTAAAATTATGGTAGAGCAGAATTCTATCTGCTGAATGAGGAGATTTTCGATATCCTCTTCATCGATATCGTCCTTTAAAAGAGCGTCTCCGTTGCCGAATTCCGTAGCCATGCGAAGCGCATCCACAACAGTCACGATGTTGTCAAGACGGCACACAGCGGGATATTTGGGGTCGGCTTTTCCCTCAAGCACGGAAATCGTCTGAGCTATCGGCATGGGTTCGCAGATACCGCTTGCCTCGATAAGAATGTAGTCGAATCTTCCCGTTTTGATAAGATCGATTATCTGATTCATAAGGTCAACTTTGAGAGTGCAGCAGATACAGCCGTTTGAAAGCGGAACAAGATTTTCGTCCTTTTGAGTGACAGCTCCGCCTTTCTGAATAAGCTCCGCGTCAATGTTGACCTCGCCTATATCGTTTACGATGACCGCCGCCTTATAGCCCTCCTGATTTGAGAGAACGTGATTTATAAGCGTGGTTTTTCCCGCTCCGAGATAGCCCGTTAGAAGAGTTATCGGAACAAGCTCCTTCCTTGCGTTTGCCATGATATATTTCTTCCTTTCAGAATAAATTTAATATGTTTGTGAGATAAACTAACCCATAAGGAATATTATAGCACAATTTTTTATAGGATTCAATAGTTTTAGAGAAAATTTTCATAAAAACCTCCGGATCTCACCGGAAGTTTTTTAGCGGATAAGGAAATATCATATTAACAGACTTCCTCTGCGATCTTCTGAAAATTTAATGCTATAAAGCAATCTGAAGGATGCCGGATTCTGAAAAAAAGAGTCAATAAAGAATAAATTTTTTCCCGATTCGCAGCCGATTTTTGCCGTCGCATTGTCGGCATAAACTATCATTTCTTTTCTCCGCTTTGCATTTGGTGTTCACAGTCAAGAACTCCCGCTATTCCGCCCGAAATAAGCTTCCATGTGCTTTCAAGGCTTTCCTCGCTGTCAGGGAGTTCGCCTCTTATTATACGCTTTGCGAAAACGCCGGTTGTATCGAGAACAAACGTCCACAGATGGTCGTAGGATACTCTCTTCAAAAATCCGTATCTATTGTCAATTGCATAGATGATATGTCCGAAATCTGAAAAGTAAATCAATTTCGCGTTATTGTCGTCGCTTTCTCCCCAATCGCGCATATATGTGCTGTCGCGGTAATCGAAATAAAAAATCGTACGATAGCCGTTGTCCAAAAGGAATCTGAAATACTTAAACCAGAGTGAACGGACATACCCAATCGGATCCGATTCTATATCCGAAAGACTCGGAATCATTCCTTTGAATATCCCGCCTATGCTCCTGTGCATTTCCTGATAGCACGAAAGCAGAAGCAAATTCTTTGTTGAGAAGTATTTATAGATAAGCGCCTCCGATACATTCATGGCATCCGTTACCTGTTTGACCGAAAAGCCGTCCAATCCTTTTTCCGCAACGATCTTCATAGTAACGTCCAGAAATTCTTCTCTTCTGTTATTTTTTGACATATTACCAACCCGAATTCTTTTATCTGTTTTATCTGCAATTTATTTTCTGAAATATATTCTGTAATTTATTTTATCACAAATAATTTCATAAGTCAACAGTATAAAGCGTTTTTTTACGTAAATAAATTTTCAACTATAGCAGAAATTGCTGACAAAATATAGAAATCGATTCCCGTGAGAAAGCCGAATAAGCTCCC
>CAZCUQ010000073.1:0-9160 GCA_964501705.1 uncultured Ruminococcus sp.
TATGACCCTTGCCTGCCGTCTTGCCGTTGCCGGAGCCGTGACCTCTGCCGATACGCTTTACGTCCTTATTTGAGCCGGGGGCAGGTGATAATTCGTGTAATTTCATGGGTTTTGCACCTCCTTATTGTTAACCTTCCGTAACCTCGATGAGGTGGGATATCTTTCTGATTTTGCCCTTTGTAGCCTCGTTGTCGGGCTGAGAAACGGTATCGCCGATCTTGCGAAGTCCCAAAGACTTTGCCGTAGCGATCTGGTCTTTAAGCCGGCCGTTAAGGCTCTTCACAAGCTTAATATTGAGTGCCATAGTGACATCCTCCTTATCCTAAGATTTCCTTTACTGTCTTTCCTCTTACTTCCGCTACCTGTTCGGCGCTGCGAAGGCTTGAAAGACCGTTGAGCGTTGCTCTTACAACGTTGCACGCGTTGTTGGAGCGGAGAGACTTTGTTCTGATGTCCTTGATACCCGCCATTTCGAGAACAGCGCGGACCGGACCGCCTGCGATAACGCCCGTACCTGCGGGTGCGGGTCTCATGAGAACTCTTCCCGCGCCGAAAGCGCCGATGACCTCATGAGGAATAGTCGTTCCCTTAAGGGAAACCTTAATAAGATTCTTCTTAGCGTCCTCGATACCCTTGCGGATAGCGTCGGGAACCTCACCCGACTTGCCGATACCGAAGCCTACCGTGCCGTTGCCGTCGCCGACGACCACAAGAGCGGCAAACTTAAAGATACGTCCGCCCTTAACAGTCTTTGAAACTCTGTTAATAGCAACGACCTTTTCGGTAAGTTCGAGATTTGAAGCGTCTATCTTTGCCAAAATTGTAACCTCCTTATTTATGCACGGAAAACCGTGAATCAGAAATTAAGTCCGCCCTCTCTTGCGCCGTCGGCAAGCTTTGCCACTCTGCCGTGGTAGAGATAACCCGCGCGGTCGAAAACCACATCAGTGATACCCTTTTCCTTAGCTTTTTCCGCGAGAGCCTTGCCCACCTCGTAAGCACCGTCAGCGTTTGAGCCGTTTGCGGAAAAGCCCTTATCCATTGAAGAAGCGCTTGCGAGAGTAACGCCCCGCACATCGTCGATGATCTGAGCGTATATATGCTTATTGCTGCGGAAGACATTGAGTCTGGGGCACTTAGCCGTGCCGCTTATTTTATTGCGGACTCTCATGTGTCTTTTAATTCTTGCAGCATTTCTGTTAAATTTTTTAACCATTAAAGTCAACTCCTTTTCAAAACGGAAGATAGTAGCCGTATTTCAGGCTGTCCCATCCTCTTATAGCTTTCAGGATAGATATAAAGATTTTACTTTTTGCCCTTGCCGGCCTTTCCTTCCTTGCGGATAATACGCTCGCCGACGTAATGGATACCCTTGCCCTTATAAGGTTCGGGGGGTCTTTTTTCTCTGATTTCGGCTGCGAACTGACCCACAGCCTGCTTGTCGATACCCTTAACGATTATCGAATTCGGCTGAGGAACATCTATTGTTATCCCGTCTGTTTCGGGAACAGTCACCTGATGGGAAAATCCGAGGTTCATAACGAGATTTTTCCCCTGCTTTGCCGCACGGTAGCCGACGCCGTCTATTTCAAGATCCTTCCTGAATCCCTCGGTAACGCCCGTAACCATATTGGAAACAAGCGTTCTTGTAAGACCGTGAAGCGACTTATGAAGCTTATCATCGGAAGGACGTTCAACGATAAGCTCGGCTCCGTCCTGTCTGATTGTCATATCGCGGTGAAAGGTTTTTGTAAGTGAGCCCTTAGGTCCCTTAACAGTAACGGTAGTGCCGTCGATCTTAACGTCCACTCCCGCGGGAACACTTATGGGCTTTCTGCCTATTCTTGACATAATGTGTTCCTCCTCAATTACCATATAAAGGCGAGAACCTCGCCGCCTACGTTATTGGCTCTTGCCTGCTTATCGGTCATAACACCCTTGGAGGTGGAGACGATAGCTATTCCGAGACCCTTCATAACGCGGGGCATATCCTCGCAGCTTGAATATATTCTTAAACCGGGCTTGGAGACTCTTCTGAGTCCCGTGATCACCTGAGATTTGTTCTCTCCGTATTTGAGAGTGATTCTGATTATACCCTGCTTGCCGTCCTCGATCACCTGAAAGCTCTTTATATAACCCTCATCGACAAGGATACGGGCGATGGACTTTTTCATATTGGAAGCAGGAACATCAACTGTCGCGTGCTTAGCGGAGTTTGCGTTGCGGATTCTCGTAAGCATATCAGCAATTGTATCAGTAATTTGCATACCTTGTAACCTCCTTATAAATTTTCCGGTTCTTACCAGCTTGCCTTTTTAACGCCGGGGATCTGACCCTTATGCGCAAGCTCTCTGAAGCAGATACGGCACACGCCGTACTTTCTGAGATACGCGTGCGGTCTTCCGCAGATCTTGCATCTGTTGTAAGCGCGAGTGGAAAACTTAGGTGTTTTCTGCTGCTTGATTTTCATTGAAGTCTTAGCCATCTGGTTTTCCCTCCCTTACTTTGCGAACGGAGCGCCCATCATATCGAGCAGTTCCTTAGCTTCTTCATCCGTATCCGCGGTAGTGATTATGTTTATATCCATACCTCTTACCTTATCAATCTTATCGTACTCGATTTCGGGGAAGATAAGCTGTTCCTTGATACCCGTGGAGTAATTTCCTCTTCCGTCGAAGGAGTTTGCGCTTATTCCTCTGAAGTCGCGGACGCGGGGGAACGCAACATTGAAGAGTCTGTCGAGGAATTCGTACATTTTTTCGCCTCTGAGCGTTACCTTTACGCCGATAGCCATACCCTCGCGGATCTTGAAGTTAGCGATAGATTTTCTTGCGCGGCAGACGACGGGCTTCTGACCTGTAATAAGTCCGAGGTCGTTTACGATAGCGTCTATAACCTTTGAGTTATCCTTAGCCTCGCCTGCGCCGACGTTAATAACAACCTTATCGATCTTCGGGATCTGCATAACGCTCTTGTAGCCGAATTTCTTCATAAGAGCGGGAGCTACCGTGCTGACATATTTTTCCTTGAGATTAGCTGCCATTATAGTAAACTCCTTTCATTAAAATTCATTGCCGCAGCCTGCGTTCTTGCAGACTCTGACCTTAGTACCGTCGTCCTTGATTTTGTGAGCGACTCTTGTAGGCTTGCCGCACTTGGGGCACACAGCCATTACCTTGCAGGCATACATGGGAGCCTCAGCCTTGACGATCCCGCCTGCCTGGCCCATCTGTCTGGGCTTTACGTGTTTGGTTACCATATTAACATTTTCGACGATAACCTTTTTTTCCTTGGGAGAGACCTCCACGACTTTACCCTGTCTGCCCTTATCCTTACCGCTGAGGACGACCACGGTATCGCCTGTTTTCACGTGTAATTCGTTCATCCTTGGGAAACCTCCTTTAAAGAACTTCGGGAGCGAGCGACAATATTTTAAGATAATCCTTATCTCTCAGCTCTCTTGCGACAGGCCCGAAAATACGGGTTCCTCTGGGGTTTTTGTCTTCCTTGATGATAACGGCGGCATTTTCATCGAAGCGGATATAAGTTCCGTCTTCTCTTGCCACGCCCTTAGCCGAGCGAACGATAACCGCCTTAACGACGTCGCCTTTTTTAACAACGCCGCCCGGTGTTGCTTTTTTGACCGAAGCAACGACCACGTCGCCGATATTAGCGTATCTCTTGCGGGTACCGCCGAGAACTCTGATGCACATAAGCTCCTTGGCGCCTGTGTTATCGGCAACTTTCAAATAAGTCTGCATCTGTATCACGGTGCAATTACTCCTTCCTGTACGTAAAACCTGAAATTCGCGTTTGTAGTCTTGTTTTACCTGAATCTATTTTAAAACGCCCGATCCGCAATTTAAAACACGCCGCCGGGTGTTTCGTGACATGAGCCATAAACATAACAGCGCATACCACAGCAACATTATTATTTTACAGCAGCGGAATTGATTTGTCAAGTGTTTTACACATCTCAAACAAATTTTTTCCGTTTTTCACAATATTATTTGCAAAAAGGGGAAAGAATTTAAGCAAAAGCACAGCAAAAACAACGCACTGCGATATCTCCGAAGAGGGGAAACGCAATACGCTGTTTCAGCCATTCAATTACTTAGCCTTTTCAATGATCTGAACAAGTCTCCATCTTTTATCCTTAGAAAGCGGACGAGTCTCCATGATCTCAACTCTGTCGCCTATATTACATTCATTTTTTTCGTCATGAGCCTTGAGCTTTGTGGTTCTTTTGATGGTTTTCTTGTAGAGGGGGTGCTTTACGTTATCTGCGATTGCGACAACGATCGTCTTGTCCATCTTATTGGAAACGACCCTGCCGACTCTGGTTTTTCTGAGGTTTCTTTCTTCAGCCATTGTTTAATTGCCCTCCTTTGCAAGTTCACGCTCGCGGATAATTGTCTTAATGCGTGCGATATCCTTTTTGACCGTCTTAACTCTCGCGGGGTTATCGAGCTGATTTACCGTGAGTTGAAAGCGGAGAGCGAAAAGCTCTTTTTTAAGGTCAACGAGCTTCATTTCAAGCTCATCAACAGTCATATCTCTGATTTCCGCTGCCTTCATTATACGCTCGCCTCCTCGCCTTTTTTAACAAACTTGCACTTGATGGGAAGCTTATAGCTTGCGAGACGAAGCGCCTCTTTAGCCGTTTCTTCCGGAACGCCCGCGATCTCAAACATTACTCTGCCGGGCTTTACGACAGCGACCCAGTATTCGGGAGCGCCCTTTCCGGAACCCATTCGAGTTTCGGCGGGTTTCTTTGTAACGGGCTTGTCGGGGAAAATCTTTATCCAAACCTGACCGCCTCTTTTGATGTAACGCGTCATAGCGATACGGGCAGACTCTATCTGGTTGGAGGTAATCCATGCGGGTTCGAGAGCCTGAAGACCGTACTCGCCGTTAGAGACTTTATTTCCTCTTGCAGCGGTACCTCTCATTCTTCCTCTCTGAACTCTTCTGTATTTAACTCTCTTGGGAAGAAGCATCAGTTATTACCTCCTTCTCTTTTATTATCGGATCTTTCGCCGCGGGAAGCTCTGTCACTGCGGCGTCTGCCGCCGTTTCTGTCATCGCGTCCGCCTGCGCGTCTTCTTCTGTCGGGTCTGTCGGAGCGTTCGGACTTCTGCTGTCTGTTTGTAGACTTAGCCTCGCCCTTGAGGATCTCGCCCTTATATATCCAGACCTTCACGCCAAGTCTGCCGTAGGTTGTAGCCGCCTCAGCGAAGCCGTAATCGATATCGGCTCTGATAGTCTGCAGAGGAATAGTTCCCTCGTGATAAGTTTCGGAACGTGCGATCTCGGCGCCCGCGAGTCTTCCCGAAACTCTGACCTTGATACCCTTTGCGCCGAGCTTCATAGCTCTGCCGATTGCCTGTTTCATAGTTCTTCTGAAAGAAGCTCTGTTTTCAAGCTGTGCGGCGATATTCTCAGCGACGAGCTGAGCGTCGATATCGGGGTTGCCGACCTCGACATAATTAAGGAACACTGCCTTTTCGGGTTTATCCATAATCTTTGCGACTTTGGTGCGGAGATTATTGATATTCTCGCCGCCGTGACCGATAAGGATACCGGGCTTAGCGCAGAAGATGTGAATTTTAACATCCTCGCCGAATCTTTCGATTTCGATCTTGGGGATACCGGCGTCTTTAAGTTCTTTTTTAATGAATTTACGGACCTTTACATCTTCAACGAGAGTATCGCCGAAGGTGGATTTTCCGGCAAACCAGCGGGAATCCCAGTCCTGGATAATGCCGACGCGAAGGCCGTGCGGATTAACTTTCTGTCCCATAATTTACCTCCTTCGGATTATACTCTTTCCTTGACAACGAGAACCACATTGGATGTTCTCTTGTTGATTCTGAACGCTCTGCCCTGAGCTCTCGGCTGAATTCTCTTTAAGATAGGTCCGGGTGAAACGTAGCACTCCGAGATGTAAAGACTTGTCTTATCCATATCAAAGTTATTTTCGGCATTTGCCACAGCGGACTTCAAAAGCTTTGTGAGGTATTCACAGGCAGATTTGGGTGTGTTATTCATGATCGCCATAGCTGTTTCAACGTCCTTGCCTCTGATGAGGTCGAGAACGATCTGAACCTTTCTGGGCGCTATGCGAGCAGTTTTAAGCGTTGCTCTTGCTTCCATTATAAGCTCTCCTTTCTGACTATGATTACTTTCCGTTATTGGATGTCTTCGAGCCTGCGTGACCCTTAAAGGTGCGCGTAGGAGCGAATTCGCCGAGTTTATGGCCTACCATATCCTCCGTAACATATACGGGAACGTGCTTTCTGCCGTCATGCACCGCGAACGTATGTCCCACGAATTCGGGGAAGATAGTGGAAGCTCTGCTCCAGGTCTTAACGACCTTTTTTTCTCCCGCCGCGTTCATTTCCTGTACTCTTTTCATAAGGACGTCCTGCACATAGGGACCCTTTTTAATACTTCTGCTCATTGGTTTTCCTCCCTCTCTTCAGACTAAAGGCAGAAATTCCCGAAGGAGAAAATTTTCCGGCGGGAAATTCCTCTTTATGAATCCGATGAGTAATAATTTCAGTTTACTTGCCGTTTCTTCTCTTAACGATAAACTTATCGGAAGCCTTATGGTTCTTCCTTGTTTTATAACCCATAGCGGGCTTGCCCCAGGGAGTAACCGGTCCGGGGCGGCCGACGGGAGATTTACCCTCACCGCCTCCGTGGGGGTGATCATTCGGGTTCATTACAGAACCTCTTACGGTAGGTCTTACGCCCTTATGACGGTTTCTTCCCGCCTTGCCGAGATTTACGTTCTCGTGATCGATATTGGAAACCTGACCGATAGACGCCATACAGGAAATGGGGACTTTTCTCATTTCGCCCGAGGGAAGTCTTACGAGAGCGTAATCGCCCTCCTTGCCCATAAGCTGAGCCATATTTCCCGCTGCTCTTACGAGCTGAGCGCCCTTGCCGGGATACAATTCGATATTGTGAATGAAAGTACCTACGGGGATATTTTTAAGCGCCAGAGCGTTACCGGGCTTGATATCCGCATCGGCGCCAGATCTTACGGTATCGCCGACCTTCAGTCCGTTGGGCGCGATGATATATTTCTTAACGCCGTCCTCGTACTGTACGAGCGCAATGAAAGCGCTTCTGTTGGGATCGTATTCAAGAGTGAGAACGGTAGCGTTCATACCCTGCTTGTCTCTTTTGAAATCGATGATCCTGTATTTCCTTCTGTTAGCGCCGCCCTTGTGACGAACAGTGATCCTTCCGAAGTTATTTCTTCCGGAATGATTCTTGATAACCGAAAGCAGGCTCTTTTCGGGAGCTACCTTGGAAAGCTCGCTGTAATCGGTAACTGTCATCTGACGTCTTGAGGGGGTGGTAGGCTTATAAGACTTTATAGCCATTTGAAATCAACTCCTTAAAACGGTTTTGCGGGGATAAGCATAAAGCTTTGATTCCCCATACATTCTGCCCGAACGTAGGATCACATCATGCCGTCGAAGAATTCGATGGTCTTTGAATCCTCTGCAAGGGTAACGATAGCCTTTTTCCAGTCGGGTGTTTTGCCTTTGCTTGCTCCGACTCTCTTCACGCGGCCTCTTACATTCATAGTGTTGACCTTGGAGACCTTAACGCCGAAGAGTTCCTCGACAGCGTTTTTGATCATGATCTTGTTAGCGTCCTTGGCAACTCTGAAGGTGTACTTCCTGTCCTGCAAACCCTCCATGGATCTTTCGGTGATAACAGGTTTTATGATTATATCCTGTGCGAGCATTATGCGTACACCTCCTCGATTTTCTGTACGGCGTCCTTAGCAACGATAAACTTATCGCAGTTAAGAATGTCATATACGTTGATGGTATTGACGAGAGCAGTCTTCACGCCGGGGATATTGGCTGCGCTCTTTATGACCTTTGCGTCAAGCTCGGGCATAACGATGAGAGCCTTTTTGCCCTGTGCGCCTATAGCTTTGAGCATTTCGATCATATTCTTGGTCTTGTACTCGCTTGTGGAGATATTGTCCACAACGATCATATCGCTCTCAAGCACCTTTGAGGAGAGAGCCGACTTCATAGCGAGTCTTCTTACCTTCTTATTAACGCTGAAGGTATATTTTCTGGGCTTGGGACCCAAAGCGACACCGCCGTGTGTCCACTGAGGCGCTCTGATAGAGCCCTGACGCGCGTGACCCGTACCCTTTTGTCTCCAGGGCTTCTTTCCGCCGCCTCTTACCTCTGTACGTGTAAGAGTGGACTGTGTACCCTGTCTCTGAGCCGCGAGGTAATTGACAACCATTGTGTGCATAGCATATTCATTTGGTTTGATACCGAATACCGCTTCTGACAGCTCAATGTCGGAAACCTCTTTACCTGTCATATCAAGAACTTTCATGTTAGGCATATCTGCTTCCTCCTTCCATTAAGCTTTCTTTACGCAGTCAACAATAGTAACGATTCCCTTGTTGGGACCGGGAACAGCGCCCTTTACAGCGATAAGATTGTTTTCCGCGTCTACTTTTACGATCTCGAGGTTCTGAACGGTAACTCTCTCGCTTCCCATGTGACCGGGGAGCTTTTTGCCCTTAAAAATACGCGAGGGCGAAGAACACGCGCCCATAGAACCTGCGTGTCTGTGTACGGGGCCTGTACCGTGAGTCTCTTTAAGTCTGTGCTGATTATCCTTTTTGATTGTACTCTGGTAGCCCTTACCCTTTGATGTGCCGCAGACGTCAACTATATCGCCTGCCGCGAACGTGTCAGCCTTTAAGATATCGCCGACGTTCATGGAATCCGCGTCTTCAAGTCTGAACTCCTTAAGAGTTCTCTTGGGAGCCGCGTCCGCCTTTTTGAAGTGACCCGCCATAGGCTTGTTCACAAGCTTTTCGCGGATATCGCCGAAGCCGACCTGAACTGCGCTGTAGCCGTCGTTCTCGACTGTTTTCTTCTGAACGACCACACAGGGACCCGCTTCAACGACGGTAACGGGGATCATTTTTCCCGTTTCATCGAAGATCTGAGTCATACCGATCTTCTTGCCGATGATTGCCTTTGTCATAATTTTTTCCTCCTTTGGTTATTGGTTGAGAATCTCTCAACATGACCGTAAGCGCGCGATCTTTGGGAAATCACTTGATTTCCATTACGATCTCCACGCCTGCGGGAAG